>DATNET010000051.1:0-2484 GCA_035606745.1 Tepidiformaceae bacterium | reverse complement strand
AATGTGGTGGAGCGAGTCTACCCCCTTCCGGCAGTGCGGGATGCGGAGCGCCAGGGACGCGAAGGACGCCAAGGACGCCAGGCGTACTTTGTTGGGATGGTTCCGTCCCCGGGTGCCTTCCAAGACGACATGCAGAAGCTGGAGGGAAGCCGCAAGAACAGCCTTGGCGCTCTTGGCGTCCTTGACGGCTAGACGCGCTCCACCGACGCGAGCGGCGCTTTCGCCGGGTCGACGAGGTAGCGCAGCGCTGGCATCGTGATGTCGGCCACCGCGTACGAGGCCGAGACGGGCCAGTTCGTCCGCGCACCATCGAGTTGCCACGCTGCCGCGTCGAACGCTTCCAACTGCGGTTTGCCGCGGTCAGCGCTCCGGAAGACGTAATCGGGGTCGACCTGCACGAGCCGTCCCGAGACGACCCCATCCCGTTCGACCTTCGCGACGTTGAGGGTCGAGAGATACAGGAGGTCGTTGCCGCCGATTGGCTCGGGGTTCATGAGTGAAAGCTTGAGCACCGTGCTCGCTGCGGTTGTCACCTCGGCATCGATACGGTCGTAGCGTTTCACGAGGCTGCACTCGGCCACTTCCAGCGGGTAACCCCAGTTTCGACGCAGCGCCTCGGTGGCGCGTGGCGAATCGCAGTACGCAGCCGCCGAAAAACCGCGCGGCCGTGCGCCCGAACGGCAGCCAACCCTCACCTGTGCGAGGACAAACGGGCCAGCCGGGCTGTCGGGGACGCGCATGACCGTAAACACCAGTGTGGGTGGCACGGTTGGGTGGAGGGCCGGCGGCAGCAGCGAGGTCATCCCGCTATCGTCGATTTCGTACATAAGTTGCAGGATTTGCGCACCGGGCAGTTCCCAATGCTCTTCCTTGCCAACCGGGACGATGGCTGAGGCGGCGAGGATAGGGGACAGGTCTCGCGTACCAACGAGCGGCATCAGGCGCCTCCCACGGCGGCTGCGGCCGGCGTTCGTTCCGCGGGCGCACTCGAACCCTGGAACTTTGGCATGACTTCTTTGGCGAACAGTCGCATGCTCGCCAGCACTTCCGCTTGCGGCACCGTTTCGGCGGCGTTCAGCAGGAAGTTGATGCGGTCGAGCCCGGTCGATTCCCACTTCTTGATCACTTCCACGATGCGGTCCGGGTTACCGATGGCGAGCCCTTCCGGGATCTGCCCTTCGATCGAATCAGAGGTCGCTTCGCGGCGCAGTGCGGGCAGCAGGCCGAGGTTGGGATAAGAGCGCGTTGGATATGCCTGGCGGGCTGCGAGCAGCTGTTCCGCGAGGTAGTTGAATGTGCCGGCAAGCCGCTGGCCCGTCTTTGCCCCGTACATGTTGTCTTCGTGGCAGAAAAGGAAGTTCACGCTGTTGACCGCTTCGTTCACGAACGAGCCAACCGGTGTGCAGTACTTGATTCGGCGACGGTACTCCGCAACCTTCTTTTCCTGCTCAGAGAAGCCGCCGAAGGTCAGCCCAAGGCTGCCCATCCCGCGGTCCGCGGCATCGAGTTCCGTGCCCGGGCTGGTGACCGCCACCCACATCGGCGGGTGTGGTTTTTGGTACGGCTTCGGCAGGATCGCTCGCTGCGGCATGCTGAACGCCCGGCCTTCGTAGGCGAAGCGGTCCTGTGTCCACATCTTCGGGATGATGCGTGTCCACTCATCCCACGTCTTTTTCGTTTCGTCGGGGTCCGCGCTAAACCCGCCGAGCTCCGTCCAGGTGGCCGAACGTCCGGTGCCGAACTCGAGCCGCCCGCCCGAGATGATGTCCATAGTGGCGGCCACTTCGGCCGCTTTGATCGGACTGTTGAACTGCGGCACGCAGACGGTGATGCCGCGCCCGATGCGGATGTTCTTGGTCTGCGCCGCGCAGGCCGTCAAAAACACCTCTGGCGCCGAGCAGTGTGAATACTCCTCGAGGAAGTGGTGTTCGACTGCCCACACCTGGTCGAAGCCAAGTTCATCGTCAAGCCGCACCTGTTCGAGACAGTTTTGGTACACCTTGTATTCGGTGTCGTTCTCCCAGGGCCGTGGGACAGAGATTTCGTAGAAGATTCCGAACTTCATGCCCTTCTCCTTCGAGGCGGAATACGCGTCCGGAATCTAGCATAGTGCGAAGCACGTTGACAGCGCTGTCACCCGGGGCGCGAGTGCAGCGTTTCTCCCGGTGGACAGTCTCAGGGCTTCGGCGGCGGTTTATAGATATACACGGGCGCCCCTGGCGGCGGCTCGGGATGCGACGCCCCGGCGACCACGCTGAACGGCACGATTGTGACGCCGGGGTAGTAAAAATGCACCGTCGCTCGCAGGCTGACCGCGTTGAAGAGCGTCAACGCTATCGGCGATCCGGCGACCCAGAGCGTGGTGCCCGGAACGAGCGTCGGAAACTGCTCGCGCAGTTCGGTGATCCAGAGGTTTTCGGCCTTCGGATTCACATCCACCCACGCCTGCACGCGCCGATGCCCAAGTCACATTCCCCCTGCGGC
>DATNET010000048.1:0-4514 GCA_035606745.1 Tepidiformaceae bacterium | reverse complement strand
AAATCCTTCGTTCGAAGTGATCGCTCCACTGCTCAGCCGGGTGCGGGTCATCAGACTCGGTTCGCTCGATGAGGCGGAACTCGCCCGCGTGGTCGACGCTGCGCTCAGCGATTCCGAGCGCGGCCTTGGCAAGCTCGGCGTCGCACTTACCGGCGATGCCCGCCAGCTGCTCCTTCAGGGAGCCAACGGAGATGCGCGGGCAGCTCTGACGGCGCTTGAAATAGCGGCTGCAACGGCTCACAGCGAATCCAGGCATGAGATTGCCCCCGAAGACGTGAAACAAGCCCTGCAGGACCGGCGGCCGTACTACGACAAGCAGGCGGACTTCCATTACGACACGGCGTCCGCTTTCATAAAGTCGCTGCGCGGCTCGGATCCAGATGCGTCGCTTTACTGGCTCGCGCGCATGGTCGAGAGCGGCGAGGATCCGCTCTTTATCGTACGGCGGATGGTGATCCTCGCATCCGAGGATGTCGGCCTTGCCGACCCGCAGGCGCTGCTCATCGCCGTCGCCTGTCAGCAGGCCGTGCACTTCATCGGCATGCCCGAAGGCTTTCACGCGATGGCGGAATGTTGCATCTACCTCGCGCTCGCGCCAAAGAGCAATTCCGCGTACCGCGGTTATGCTGCCGCCATGGAAGACGCAGTTCGCACGGCGCATTTGCCGGTACCGCTGCATCTCCGGAACGCCGCAACCGGACTGATGAAACAGTTTGGTTACGGCCAGGGCTACCGGTACGCTCATGATGAGGAGTCACACTTCGCCCGGGGCGCGACCTACTTGCCCGAAGAACTGGGGCGGCCACAGTATTATCAACCCGGCCGCCTCGGTTTTGAGACTGCCGCCTCTGAGCGCCTGGAAGCCCTGCGCGCATCACCTTCGGAGCCAGCTGACGCGAATGAAGATTGAATTCCTCTACTCCAAATCCACAGGCCGAAGCGCCGAAGCGGAAGAAGCGCTGCGCCTTGCGTTGGAAGCCACCGACCAAAAGATCGATGTCGTTTATACCGAAGTCGATGGCATGGAAGATGCCAAGGACAAGCGGTTCCTCGGTTCGCCATCCATCCGCGTCGACGGGGTCGATGTCGAGTACGGCGAACGCGAACCCGATGAATACCAGAGTGGGACGCGCTATTACAACACCCCTCAGGGTTGGAAGCCGTATCCCCACGCACGGCTCATTGCCAACACAATTCTCGAACTCGAAAAGCGTCAGAAGTAGCGATCCGAGATAAGGCGAAGGAGGCCACTGTCATGCCAGCCGACACGGCCACCGAAGCGGTCCTCGCCGCGAACGACTCGTTCTATCGGGCTTTCAACCAGCGCGACCTGGAAGCCATGGACATGCTGTGGTCGCATTCCTCCGAGATAACCTGTATCCATCCAGGGTGGAATCTGTTGTCTGGACGCGAAGATGTCATGGAGAGCTGGGAGGCGATTATGTCGAACCCGGCGCAGCCCCGGATGGTGAGCGGTGGCGCCACGGCCCAGGTGAACGGTCAGTGGGCGCTGGTGATTTGCCGCGAACTCGTGGGTGGCCTGCCGCTGATGGCAACGAACATCTTCGTCCGGGAGGGTGCGGATTGGCGGCTCGTCCATCATCACGGCAGCTCCGTCGCACTCTCGGAAGCGTAGCCGCAGTGACACGCACGCAGACGTTCCCGGCACTCGACCGCGCCGCCGTCCACGCCATCGGTGCGCTCTTCGAAACAGAACCCCGAATCGAGCCATACACGCCGGACGGCGAACCAGTCTACCGGCTGGCGCTGGCAGGGGCGGGCGATGGCGTCCAGGTTGTGCTGTGGCCATCGCTTGCGCGCGTCGACGTGTCGAGCACCAACTCCCACGCCTGGGTCTTGAAGAATGTCGGCGCGGTCGATGTTATCGATGGCGTCGAAGTCGTTTTCCGGCCGAGCGAAGGGAAGGGCTTTCTGTTCGTTGCGGTCAACGGCTTTGTGAATATGGTCATGGGATGACGCTGGCGCCGCAGCAGCCAATGGACTGGCGGTTCGCGGTCTAGCCGCGGTCGACCGTCGTCACCAAACCGCTCAAATGACACGTGTCGTTATGCAGCCGAATCACGACCTGCCCGCCCCGGTCGGTGAAGAGTTCCGTGATGGAACAGTTGGCCGATTGGAAAATGCCGGGCCGGCGTCCGTCGATTCCGACGACCCAGGCGCAGAGGGCGCTGACCACCCCGCCATGCGCTACGGCGACGATGGTTTCATCGCGCGCCCGAAGCGACTCCAGGACAAGGAGTAACCTGGCCTCGAAGACATCGCGGCCCTCTTCGCCTTCAAACTGCGGCCGTTCGCCACGCGCGTAGGCCTCCATGATTTTTGGGTGACGCTCTCGAATCTCCGCGCCCGTAAGGCCGCTGGCGACGCCGATGTCGTACTCCATCAATCCCGGTTCGGGCTCCACGAGAAGCCCAAGGCGCTCGGCGATAGCCTCGGCGGTCTCCGAAGCACGGCGCAAGGGGCTGGAGATGACGCGGTCTATGCGCTCGCGGGCCAGGCGCTCGGCGGTGACACGAGCCTGCTCGCGGCCGAGCGCGCTCAAGCCGAAGTCGGTGTGGCCTTGGAGGACGCCGCGTGCGTTGCCCTCAGACTCGCCATGCCGAACGAGGATGAGCCGCACGCTTAGCCCGGAAGCTCGCGCATTTCAATGTGAACGGGCAGTGTTAGCCGGTCACCTAACGCCGCGAAGCGCCGTGAGAAGCCCAAAATCTCGAGACTCTCAATGGCCCGACCCTGAGGGTTAAGCCGAGCGACGATGCCATCGCCGATTTCCGTGCTTCCCTGCTCAGCATACGGCTGTACTGATTCCAGGTAGAGGATGTCCCCCTCGGCGTCGTAGGAAAGCTTCAGCGTTTCTGCCATAACGGTAGCCATGAGTTCGTCCTCCTCGCGATATAGGCCGTCGTCAGCCAGTGCCTAATTGTACCATCGTCTCGGACGTGCGAACGGACAACGGCGACGATGTGCTCGCCTTTGTGAACTTCGGCAAACCACCGCACGAAACCGCGTTCATCGTCGTCGCCACGGGTCCCAACGGTATCCGGATCCGCGAGCGCCTGCGCAAGTTCGGCGGCATACGTCGGCCACAGGTCCGGATGCTGCTGGACCAGGTGCGCCCGCCGCTCATCCGTCAGTTCAACCTCGCCGTTCAGGTAAGGACAAGGGAACCGCTCTGTCACAGCTCTATTCTGTCAGCCGCCGGTACAACGTTGGCAGCCGGCTGGGCAACGACTCGATATCCGCTACCACCTCGTAGCCCATGTCCTCGCACATCGTCTTGAGGTAGTCGTGCCCGGCGCGGTCGACGGTCAGTGCGAACGGCGTGATACCCTCGCGCTTTGCTTCGTTCAGCGCCTGCTTCGTGTCATGGATGGCATATTCCTTCTCCGTCCGGTCACGTCCGTAGCCATGGTCCTGGGGGCGGCCGTCGCTCAGAAGGAAGAGGATTTTCACCTTCGCGTCGGTCATGTTCAGCTTGTACGTCGCGTGCCGGATAGCCGGTCCCATCCGCGTCGAGCGGATGGGCGTAATCTTGTCCAGCCGCTTCTTGGTCTTCTGGTCGAGTTCTTCGTCAAAGTCTTTGATGACGAAGAACTCAACGTTGTCACGGCCATAGCCGCTGAAGCCGTAGATACCGTACTGGTCACCTATCGTGTCCAGGGCAGTCATTAGCAAGACGGTCGATTCCTTCTCCAAATCGATGATCCGCTTGGGCGGGCTCGTCAGCTCCTGCCGCCGCTTGGAGACCCACCAACTCAGGTACTTGCGCGGGTCGTCGTCGTAATCGTCGTCGTCATACTTCTTTTCGCGCTTGTTGATCTCTTCGTCGGTGCTGGCTGACATGTCGATCAAGAACGCTACAGCAACGTCACGTTCGATCTTGTTGCGCCGCCAGTAGATTTTGTCGCTTGGGTTGGCGCCGGCGCGGCGCTCAATCATCCACTCGATCGCGGCATCGAGGTCAAAGTCCTCACCCTCAGGCAAGCGCTTGAGCTTGCGAAACATCTCAGGTTTCATCAGCTCGAACTGCTTCCGCGTCTGCGCCACCAGTCCCGCATGCTCGTGCAGTGTGTTCTCGTAGAAGTTGTCGTCGCCCTGTTCAAGCTTCGACTCTTTGACCGCGCACCAGCGGGGCTTGTAGTCCTGGGCGCGGAAATCCCACTCATCGTAGTAGTAGGTCGTGACGATCGGGATGAGCGGTTCTTCGCCCTCCTCCGAGCCGGTCGAGTTATCGCTCGTGGGGTCGCCCTTGTGCTGGTCGTTCGCCTGCTGCCCGGCCTCTTTCATGAGGTTCTGCATGAACATGCCGGTGCTCGCGTCGAGGTCTCCCTCCATCAGCGAGTCGAGGTCGATTTCCACACTCTTCTCTAGCAGTTCGGCGAGCTGTTCCGGGGTGAGCGGGACTGGCGACATCTGTCCGGCATCACCGCCCTGGGCATCCTGCTTGAGCTTCATCAGCAGCTCGGCCAGTTCGGGCTTGAAATCGCCACGGA
>DATNET010000030.1:0-2841 GCA_035606745.1 Tepidiformaceae bacterium | reverse complement strand
ACGCCTGGCCTCGCTGTTGGAGCGCGAGCCCGCGCTGCGCGCCTTCGTCGATGAGCGCCTGGACGCCATCAGCGGCGTCCCCGGCAACCCGGCCAGCTTCGACCAACTCGAGACGATCCTCGGGCAGCAACACTACCGTCTTGCGGATTGGCGCGTCTCGGCCGACGAAACGAACTACCGGCGCTTCTTCGATGTCAACGACCTCGCAGCTGTGCGCGTCGAACACCCGCCCGTCTTCGATGCAGTCCATCGGCTCACCGGCGAACTCGTCGAGCGCGGGATTGCCACCGGTCTTCGCGTCGACCACATCGACGGTCTTTACGACCCCGGCGACTACATTGCCCGCCTTCGTAACCTCGTCGCGACCGCCCCCAAGCGGGAGGGCGACCCCGACTTTCCTATCTGGGTAGAGAAAATCCTGGGCGCCGGCGAGCCGTTGCAGCCGTGGCCGATCGCGGGCACGACTGGCTATGACTTCCTCGCCATCGCCGGAGGACTGTTCGTTGATCCAGCAGGTGCAGCCCAGGCGACCGCCACCTACGATGAGTTCGCCGGCACCAAGCGCCAATACGCCGATATCGCCTTCGACGCCCGCCGGCTTGTGGCGGGGCGCCTGTTCGCCGGCGAAGTCAACGTCATGGCGATGCAGCTTCATCGCCTGGCGCGGCGTCACCGCCTGCACCGCGACACCACCCTGGAATCGCTTCGCCAGGCGCTCATCGCGCTCCTCGCCGCGATGCCCACCTATCGCACCTACATGGCCGGCGACGTCACCCCGGAACCGGCGGAGCGGCTCATCCGGGCCACCGCCGAGCGGGCGATGCTGCGGGACCGCCGCGTGTCGCCCGAAGCGATGGCGTTCCTCGTCCAGGTGTTGCTGCTCGAGCCAGACGAAGACCATCCCGTCGATACCGCGCAGTGGATTCAGTTTCGCGGGCGATTTCAGCAGGAATGCGCGCCCATCGCCGCCAAAGGCATCGAGGACACGACCTTCTTCCGCTACAACCGCCTCATCTCGCTCAACGAAGTGGGCAACCAGCCAGACCACTTCGGGACGCCACCAGAAGATGTGCACGCCTGGCTGTCCGAACGTGCGCACGATTGGCCCTCCGCCATGTCCGCCACAAGCACACACGACACCAAACGGGGCGAGGATGTCCGTGCCCGGCTCAGCGTGTTGAGCGAACGCACGCGTGCCTGGCGCCGCGAAGTGCGAGCATGGGCGCGCCTGAATCGCCACGCCCGTTCCAGCGTTGAACGCATGCCCGCGCCCTCCGCCAATCTCGAGTACTACCTCTACCAGACCCTCGCCGCCACCTGGGAGGGCGACGCAACCCCCGAGTTCATCGAGCGCATTGAGGAGCACCTCATCAAGGCGATGCGCGAAGCCAAGGAAACCACGAGCTGGATGAACATCAGCGAGCCGCACGAAGCCGCCGCACGCTCATTCGTCCGCGAAATCCTTGGCGCCAGGCGCTCCGCACGGTTCCGCGCACGGCTCGACGGGTGGGTTTCGAACGTCCACGAAGCTGCGGCGATTAACAGCCTCGCCATGGTCGCACTGAAGTGCACCGCGCCGGGCATACCCGACTTCTACCAGGGCACGGAGGTGCCCGGCTTCCACCTCACCGACCCCGACAACCGGCGCCCGGTGGATTTTGACCTCCTCGCCGGCATCCTCGATGGCCTGCCGGGCGCAGCTCCGCCAGACCCGATGGAACGCCGCGCGAAGCTCTGGCTCATCCGCCAACTCCTCGCTTTGCGAGCGCAGTGCCGCGAACTGTTCCTGCGCGGCGACTACCAGCCCGCCATCGCAGACGGCCCGATGGCAGCACACGTGTTTAGCTTCGTGCGCTCGTATGCCGCAACGAAGCTGCTGGTTATCGTGCCACGGCTCGTGAGCGACCTCGTCGCTCCAGGCGGTTGGCCGGCGTCGGCCTTCGATGGCACAACCGTCGCAGTACCCTCCGAGGGCCCCTGGAGAGACGCGCTGACCGGCAAGACATGGTGCGCCCGAGAAGGCTCGCTCGATGCCGGGCAGCTGCTCGGCGCCTTTCCAATCGCCGTGCTCGTGTGCGAATCGTGACATCGCACGCGCCCGCAACGAGACAGATCAAACGCAGCGAAGGCTGGCAGCCACAGCTCGGCGCGCTGGTGCGCCCGGACGGAAGCACGGACTTTCGCGTCTGGGCGCCAACCGCCACCGAGGTCGTGCTCGTCATCCAGACCGCTAAAGGCGCGCGCGACATCGCTCTCAGCGCCTCGCCCGGTGGCTATCGCGAAGCAACCGTGGAGGCCGCCGGTGCGGGCACTCGTTACGGCTATCGCATCGACGGCCAGGGCCCGTTTCCCGACCCCTTCTCCCGCAGCCAGCCAGACGGCGTTCATGGTCTGAGTGAAGTCGTGGACCCGGCTCAATTCACATGGACCGACGCGGCGTGGACGCCACCTCACTTCCACGACCTCGTCATCTCCGAAAGCCACATCGGCACGCTCACTCCGGGCGGCACGTTCGATTCAGCGATCGAACGCCTGGCGCAGCTCCGCGCGACCGGCTTCACGGCCATCGAACTCATGCCCGTGGCTTCGTTCCCTGGGCGTTGGAACTGGGGCTACGACGGCGTCGCGATGTTCGCCCCCGCGGAAGTCTACGGCGGGCCTGAGGGGCTCCGGAGATTCGTCGATGCCGCCCATAACGCCGGCCTGGCCGTCATCCTCGATGTCGTCTACAACCACTTCGGCCCCGATGGCAACTACACCGGCCTCTATTCCGACAGGTACGTGACTGATCGCTACCACACGCCGTGGGGCCCGGCCATTAACTACGATGGCGAAGGCTCG
>DATNET010000015.1:0-2273 GCA_035606745.1 Tepidiformaceae bacterium | reverse complement strand
CCTGGATGGCCAGACGCCTGAAGACACGTTCATCAAGTTCCGCCTCAAGCAGGGCGTATACGGCCAGCGGCAGTCGGGTGTGCAGATGATGCGCGTCAAATTGCCGTTCGGAGGCGTAACTCCCGCGCAGATGGAGACGTTCGCCGACATCGCCCAAAACTACGCCCCGTTGCGCAAGGGCCACATCACGACGCGGCAGAACTTCCAGTTCCATCATGTGCCGCTGCCGCGCGCGGCCGAAGCGCTTTACGTGCTCGGCAAGGCCGGTCTCTCATCGAGAGAGGCGTGCGGCAACACCGTGCGAAACGTCACCGGCGATCCATTCGCGGGCGTGAGCGCCGATGAGCTTTTCGACCCGACGCCGTATGCGGGCGCGTTTGCCCGTTACTGGTTGCGCAATCCGCTTTCACAGGCACTGCCGCGAAAATTCAAGGTGGCGTTCAGCTCCAGCCAGGCGGACCACCCGATCACGGGCCTGCACGACCTCGCGTTCATCCCGGCTATTCAGGATGGGCAGCAGGGGTTCAAGGTTGTGACCGGTGGCGGGCTCGCGATCATGCCGCGAACGGCTTATGTGCTGCGCGAGTTCTGCACATTCGATGAATACCTCAAGATTTCCGAAGCCGTCATGCGTATCTTCGATAAGGCTGACGAGCTTCGAAAAAATCGGGCAAAGGCGCGGCTGAAGTTCCTCGTCGACCGCGTGGGCATCGAAGAGTTCCGGCGGATGGTCGATGAAGAACTCGAGGGCGATTGGACGAACAAAGACTTCCGGCCCGACCGCCTCCTCTTCTTCGATGATGAAGCGGCGACGGCGCCTCAGCGGCGTCCGCACTATCTTCAACCGAACGGCGATGGCCGCGAATTTACCTATTTCGTGTCCTCGAACGTGCGGGCACAGAAGCAACAGGGCTTCAGTACGATCGAGGTTAAGCTGACCCGGGGTGACCTGAAGCCGGAACAGTTCCGGGGCATCGCAGACATCATGCGGGAATACTGCGGCGGCCGGGCGCGGACCAGCATCCAACAGAACATCGTGTTGCGGTGGGTGCGGGACGAGAGCCTGTACGAAGTGTGGAAGCGGCTGAAGGACCTCGACCTGGCCAATCCCGGCGCTCACACCATTACCGACGTGGTTTCCTGCCCCGGCACAGACTCCTGCAAGCTCGGGATCACGAGCTCCATGGGGCTCAACGCAGCGATCCAGGCGAAGGTCGAATCGATGCAGATCGAGGACCCGCTGACCAAGAAGATCCACATCAAGATGAGCGGCTGCCCGAACAGCTGCGGACAGCACCACATCGCAAACATCGGCTTCCATGGCGCCGCGATGAAGGTTGGGAGCCAACAGCTGCCCGCATACCATGTGTTCGTCGGCGGCGCATACGACGGCGGGACGATGCGCCTCGCCACGCAGCTGAAGTTGCGCATGCCAGCCAAACGCGCACCTGAGGTGGTCGAGCGCTTCGTGACGCTCTACGAGCGGGAACGGCAACCTGGCGAGACCTTCAACGACTTCTTCGATCGCGTCGGCAACGTGCCGTTCGAATCCGAGGTGAAAGACCTCACCATCCCCGGCGAGTTCGTGGATGACAACAAGAACATGTTCATCGACTGGGCCCGCATTGAGCTGTATCAGCTCATCCGGGGCGAAGGCGAGTGCGCAATCTAGCGATCGGCCGCTGGAAACAACGCAACGAGGCGCCCGGTGTGGGCGCCTTTTGCCTTGATGCTACCGGTCGCGAAGCATTGCCCAGGACGCCGCGAACGGGAGCCCGCCGCCTTCTTCTGCGTCCCGGAGGGCCTCGCGTTGTTGTGCCTCGCTTAATTCGGAGAGCAGCCAGGATGGGTTCGCACTGACTCGCTGAGCAAGTGTTGGCTGGCGCGTCATGATGGCGCAAAACGCTTCGAAGACGGGTGCACGGTCCATGTAGTTTTCGAACACGAACAGAGCGATGTCATCCTGGGCTTCGCTGTCGTGGGTCTCGACGAGGCGGTCGTACATGCCGCCGAGCCAGTCGCTGATGACTTCCCAGGCTCCCGCCGCCTCCGGGCAGCCACGCGCTTCGAGCGCTTCAAGCGATGAGAACAGCATGACGAGGAACGTCGCGAGCTTGCGCCGCTCATAGCCGATGCGGGCCACGTCGACCCACCGGAGGTCTTCCTTGCAGCTGGCGTGCGGGCGCTGTACCGGGATCGCTCCGGCGAGTTCGTTCGCTTCGGCATCCGGCAGCGCGCGGATCCAGTGCTCGACCGTGTCCTGGTCGACTTCC
>DATNET010000011.1:0-5744 GCA_035606745.1 Tepidiformaceae bacterium | reverse complement strand
CCAGAGTTCGTTCAACCGGCGCATCAACCTGCTCATCATGGGCATCGATCAGCGCCCCGACGGAGTGAACCTTGAGCCATCGAACACGGACACGATCATGGTGGCAAGCATCGACCCTGCCTCCAAGCAAATGAGTCTGTTGAGCATCCCTCGAGACATGTGGGTAACGGAGACGTTTCCAGATGGGACCACGGACCAGAACCGAATTAACGCTTCGTGGGCAATGGGCGTGCTGCACGGCAAGACAGCGAATGCCGGTGCTCAGCAGATAAAGACGGACCTCAAGAACAACTTCGGGATCGACATCGACTACTGGATGCTGGTCGACTTCCGGAGTGCAGAATCGCTCTTTAACGATATTGGCGGCGTCGATGTCACGATCCCACCAGACCTCGCCGTGCCCGAGTGGTTCTACAGCGACGACGATATTCACGGCCAGTGGCTTTCGTTCCCGCCGGGGCCGGTGCACCTCGACGGCTATCACGCGGTTGCATTCGGCCGGTACCGCAGCACCGACAGCGACCTGACGCGCGTCAAGCGCCAGCAGTTGGTGTTGACGGCAGCGATGTCCAAAGTGCTTTCGCTGGGGCTGCTGAACAACCCGTTCGCCCTGTGGGATGACTACAACGCCCTCGTGAAGACCGATATCCCACGCGGCAAGATGCCCGGTTACGCCTTGCTGATCAAGGATGCCAACTCCAATGTCCGCACCTATTCGTTCGGTGATCCCGTCAACGGGGTCGATACAGTCACCAACTGGGTAACCCCAGGGGGCGCCGATGTCCTGACCTGGAATCCAACGAACATCGAGTATTGGCTCGGGCAGGCGTTTAGCAAGTCCATCTACGTGGGTTCGCACGTGGAAGTGCGCGCGGCCGATGGCTCGACGGATAACGCCACGGAAGTGGCGCTCGGCCACTATCTGCAATTCAAGGGGCTATCCGGCGTTGCCCTCGGGCCGGACGACCCTGTGCGGCCGGACACGCAGATCGAGGTCGTAGGTGCGGATAGCGGCCGGCAGGAGCTCGCGAGCGACATCGCGAGGTGGCTTGGGCTGCCGGAAACGGCGGTACAGGTAGTCCAGCGGAACGACCCGACGCAGCCCGATGTCATCATCCAGGTGGGCCAGGATTTCAAGCTTCCGACCCAGTAAATCCAGCGCGGCAAACGGGCGTCCAGGGGCACGTTTTGCGTTGACCGGCTCAGGCAGCGCCGATACGGTAACTGCGTGACGAGCCGAGCGGAAGAAGCCGAATTCAGCGCCCGTCCATCGCGAATCAACGCGCGGCGGGAGGCTACGGGTCTCCTTTCGGGCAGCCAGCGATTGATCTTCGTGGTCGCCCTGTTCACCTTCGGGTTGTCCTCCATCTACACGAGCGTGGCCCTCCTGACACGCGTTACGCCGGCATTATTCCCTGGCAAAGACCTGCTCGATGGCTTCGCCAGGCTGCCGTTGGGCACGTTTGTCGCCAAGCTTCCCGTGAGCGCGCCCGGCGCCGACAGCGCCTTCAATGAGCGGATCAACTTGCTCATCATGGGCGTCGACCAGCGCCCGCTGGGCGATAAGGAAGCCGACCTCCCCGACGATGTCCGGTGGGACGGGCGAACCGACACGCTGATGGTCGCGACCATCGACCCGGTGAGCAAAACGGTCAGCATGCTGAGCTTCCCACGGGACATGTGGGTAGACATTCATCCGCCGGGCGGAGGTGTATACCAGGACCGCATCAACGCGTCGTTCATTTCCGGGTTGGATAGCGGCAAGACCGCGGACGCCGGTGCAAAGCAGCTCGAAAAGGACTTGAAGCTCGATTTCGGAATCGACACCAAGTATTACGTGCTGCTCGATTTTTCTGGCGTCGAAAAGATGATCGACGCGCTCGGCGGCATCGACCTTCCGGTACCGCCAGACCTGGCCGTCTACGACTGGTACTACAGCGACGACGACCAGCACGCCCAGACCGTTAGCTTTCCGCCCGGGACTCAGCACCTCGATGGGTACCACGCCGTCGCATTCGGGCGAAACCGCGACCCGAACGACTTCTCTCGCATTAAGCGCCAGCAGCTCGTTATCACGACGGCGCTGCACAAGGCGCTGAGCACAGCGCTGCTCGACGACCCCACGGGGCTCTGGAACGCGTATGGCAGTACCGTGAAAACGGACATGCCGTTGCTGACGATGGCGAGCTACGCGCCTCTGCTCAAGGATACGCAGGGCCGCATCAACAACTATTCGCTCGGCGACCCGGTGAACGGCGTTCCTACTATGACCGACTTCGTCACAGACGCCGGCGCCGATGTGCTCAGCTGGAACCCCGACAACGTGCAGTACTGGCTCGCGCAGACATTTACAAAGGCGCAATACTCGCAGGCCACCGTCGAATTGCGCAACGGCTTTGGCGCCGATGGCGCACCTCGCACGGCGGCGCTCGGCCGCTACCTCGCCTACCTGAAGGGCCTGCCCACGGTGTATTACGGCCCCGATCAGCCGCTCCAGCAGAAGACTACGATTACGCTTTATGGGACGGCCAAACAGCAGCTGGCACAGGATATCGCCGGGTGGCTCGGAGTCGACCCGGCGACGATTGTCACACTGCCGCGCGACAACGACCCCACGCTTCCGGATGTGGTCGTGGTAGTCGGCGCCGACTTCAAAATCCCGTCGTGAGCCTCGGGGATTGACCGGCATCGGTCGCAACTCATCGCTCATTGCTCGTTGCTCATCGCTGTCTCAGTACTTCGAGACGTTGATCTCTTCCATCGTGCCGGTGACGAGATAGATGACGCGCTCGCAGATGTTCGTGCACCGGTCAGCGATGCGTTCGAGATTGTGGGCGGTCCAGAGCAGGTACGTGTTTCGCTGGATCGTCGAAGGGTCGGCGATCATCCCCTTGATGCTCTCGTCGTACACGCTGTCCTGGAGCCGGTCGACTTCGTCGTCGGCGTCGCAGATGCGCCGCGCGGCTGCGACATCTTGCTCGATGTAGGCCTTCAGGCTGTCGCGCAGCATGGCGAGCGCGCGGTCGGCCATCGCTGGGATGTAGCCGAGGCGGCGTGGGAGTGGCTCGTCGCCGAGCATGAGGTTGATGCGCGCGATCCCTTCCGCGTGGTCGGCAATGCGTTCCAGGTCCGTGATGATGTAGAGCACGCTTGCGAGCGCGCGGAGGTCCGTGGCCATCGGCTGCTGCGAGGCAATGACGAAGATGCAGCGCTCCTCGATCGCAAAGCGCTTGGCATTGATCTTTTCGTCGTCGGTGATGATTTGGCGCGACCAGGTAAGATCGCCGTCACGCAGCGCCTCAAGGGCATCCATGATGGCCTTTTCAGCCATCGAACCGAGGACGAGCACTTCGTCCTGGAGTTGGCGGATTTCTGCGGTGAACAGGTCCCTCGTCATCGGTCTACGTTCTTTCTGGGCTGCTTAGCCGGCAATGCTTCGATCTGCGTCGAACTGGCGTTTGACCGCTTTAGCCAAATCGGCCCGTGATGTAATCCTCGGTGCGCTTGTCGTGCGGGTTGGTAAAGATGTCCTGGGTGGGCCGGTATTCGACGAGGTGGCCGGCGCCATCGTCGCCCATGAGCAAGAACGCCGTTTGATCTGAAACGCGGGCCGCTTGTTGCATGTTATGGGTGACGATCACAATAGTGTAGCGCTCCGCGAGGCCGCGCATAAGGTCTTCGATTTTGAGCGTCGCGACCGGGTCCAGGGCCGAGCAGGGCTCATCCATAAGCACCACCTCCGGTTCGACGGCGATCGTCCGCGCGATGCAGAGTCGCTGCTGCTGGCCACCCGAAAGTGCGATGCCCGGCTTCTTCAGGTCGTCCTTCACTTCCTCCCAGAGCGCCGCCAGCTTCAGCGATGACTCCACCCGGTCCGCGATCTCCGATTTGGAGCGGATGCCAAGAAAGCGCAGTCCGGCCGCAACGTTTTCGGCTATGGACATCGTGGGGAACGGGTTGGGCTTTTGAAACACCATGCCGATACGCTGGCGCACACGCGCGGGGTCCACTCCGGGCGCATAGATGTCGTTGCCATCGACTTCGATGGTGCCGCCAACACGGGCATTGGGCGCGAATTCGTGCATGCGGTTGAAGCAGCGGATGTAGGTGCTCTTGCCACAGCCTGAGGGGCCGATGAGTGCCGTCACCGAGTTCTTGGCGATATCCATCGTGATGCCGCTCACGGCGAGCTTCGTGCCATACCATGCCGAAACGTCGCGCGCGCTTATCGCAACGGCGCGGCCGGCCGGCAACGGCGTGGCGCCGTTGGCCGTCGCCCAGGGGCTGCCCGCGCGGCTTGCTTCGGGCTCACGCCCTGCGGGCGCTGGCACCCGGGGCTGCTCTCCGGTCCGAACATCGGCCATGATGTCTTTCTCCTATTGCCGGACCGTCACGCGCGAACCAAACGCCGCGCGGACGCCGAGGCTGATGACGAGGATGACCGCTATCAACACGAGACTCATCGCCCACGCTTGATCATGCCAGTAAGCGTATGGGCCTGTCGCGTACGTGTAGATACGGGTGGGCAAGGAATCCATTGGTGTACGGATATCGGTGGACGAGAACTGGTTGCCAAGCGACGTGAAGAGCAGCGGCGCTGCTTCCCCGGCAACCCGCGAGAGGCCAAGGATGACGCCGGTGATTATCCCCGGGAGTGCCGTGGGAAGGACGATTTGGAGGACCGTCTTCCAGCGCGGTGCACCCAGCGCATAGCTCGCCTCGCGCAGCGACCGCGGCACCAGCAGCAACATCTCTTCGGTGATGCGGGCGACAATCGGGATGAGGATGATGGCCAGCGAAATGCCGCCCGCGAGTCCCGAATAGCCCCAGTTGAGGACGAAGACACTGTAGACGAACAGCCCCACCGTGATGGAGGGGATGCCGGCCATCACTTCGATGAGGAATCGAACGGCACTGCCGGTACGGTTCTGGCCGTACTCAGAGAGGAAGATGCCCGTGCCAATGGCTATGGGCACGCCGATGACGAGGGCTACCGCGACCATGATGCCGCTGCCGACGATGGCGTTGTGGACGCCGCCGCCGGCCTTCCCGGGCCTTGTTGGGTCTTGGGTAAAGAAGTCCAGGCTGAGGCCCGGAATCCCGTTTCGGACGACGTAGAAGAGGATGAGGAAGAGCGGGATGACCGCCAATGCGACGGCCAGGAACATCGCGGCCGTCATCAGGCGGTCCACGACTTTGCGGCGGCGATAGAGCGATTCCGTGCGGTCGAGGATGGGCGAACCGGCCATCGCAGTCATTCCTGGATCACCGCGCGCTGCCCGTGCGTCACTTTCCAGACCAGTAGCCGGGCGATCACGTTGATGATGAACGTTATGAGGAGAAGGATGAGCGCGACCTCGATCAGGGCGGAGCGCTGGAGGCCCGTGGCTTCGTTGAACTGGTTGGCAATCACGCTCGCCATCGTGTAGGCGGGTGCGAAGATGTTGTCGGGAATCTTCACGCTGTTGCCGATAACCAGTGTGACGGCGAGCGTCTCACCGACCGCGCGGGCCAGGCCGAGTATGGCGGCGCCCATGACGCCCGAACGCGCATACGGCAAGACCGCAATGCGGATCGCTTCCCAGCGCGTCGCCCCAAGCGCGGTGATGCCTTCCCGCTGGCTCCGCGGAACCGCGGCGATGACATCGCGGGAAACCGCCATGATCGTCGGCAGGATCATCACCGTGAGGATGAGGCAGCCGGAAAGCAACCCGGTGATGAGCGGCGTGCCATCGAACCACGGA
>DATNET010000009.1:0-2968 GCA_035606745.1 Tepidiformaceae bacterium | reverse complement strand
ACATGCCCTCCTCACGTGCGAGCGCGCGTGCGCGCTCGAGGGCCGCAAGCCCGCGACGAATGAGCAGCCGATCCCAACGCGCGCGATTCTGCGCCAGTAACAACACCGGTTGTCCGTCCGCGCCTACCCGTGCCCGCATTCGTGACGCCTGGATTTCCATCAACGCGACGAGACCGTGTACCTCAGGCTCTCGAGGTGCCAGTTCGGCCAGGATGCGACCGAGCCGGAGGGCGTCTTCGCAGAGGGTTGGCCGCGTCCACTGGTCGCCCGCAGTGGCGGTGTAGCCTTCGTTGAAAATCAGATAGACAACTTCGAGCACGGAGGCGAGCCGGAGGGCCAGATCTGGGCCGGTGGGTACTTCGAACGGCACGTGCTTCGCCGCCAACGTGCGCTTTGCTCGTACGATGCGCTGCGCGATCGTGGGCTCCGAAACGAGGTACGCGCGGGCAATCTCCTCTGTGGTCAGACCACCGAGCAATCGCAGGGTGAGTGCCGTCCGGCCTTCCATTGAAAGGACCGGATGACAGGCAGTGAAAATGAGACGGAGGAGGTCGTCGCCAACGTCGTCATCGAGCGATTTGTCGACCTCGGGCGCGAATCCTTCGTGTTCGGTCTCAAGTTCTCGGGCAAGCTCCTGGTGTTTCTGTTGAAGACGGCTGTTGCGGCGAAACTGGTCGATGGCGCGGCGCTTAGCGATAGCCATCAGCCATGCCCCGGGGTTGTCGGGCACACCCGACGCGGGCCACTGTTCGAGTGCCGCGACGAGCGCGTCCTGCGCGAGGTCTTCGGCAAGGCCCACATCGTGGACCATTCGCGCGAGCCCCGCGATGAGCCGCGGGGATTCGATGCGCCAGACTGCGTCAATCGCGCGATGGGTATCGGCTGCCGTCATGGAATTCCATGACACCAGCATGCGGGTCGCTATGCAAGCGCCCCAGTTCTCGGAGCTCTACATCCGGCCTTCGCGGAACAGCTCGAGTGCCTTCGCGATGCGCCGCTGCCGCGTCTCCGGCGTTTTCGCGCCTTCTACCGCGAGGACGTGCCTGCGACGGTTGCTATATGAGAGTTGCTCGAAGAAACGCCGTGCCTCCGGGTCGTGAGCCAGTGCCCGAGCGAGATCGTCGGGCACGGTCAGCTCCCGGGGCGCTGTGTCGAGTTCCAGTTCCACGTCGACTTCGTCGCCGGCCGCGATTCCGGCATGGTCCCGGACTTCGGCGCTCACGGGCAACATGAATTCGCCGCCCATGACGGCGACGGTACTCCGGTAGGTGTAGCTGTTGATCGTCACAAGCACTGCTGGGCGCTTACCCGGCCCGAGCTCTTCGACGATCTCTGGAGGGACGCGGATACCCGTTGCGGTCTTACCGCTCAGGAGGAGTACTGCCCGAAATCTCATGTGCTCAGTCCTTCACGCATCTTGCAGGGGGCAGCATACCCTGCCATTGGCTGGCCGAAACGCCCAGCCTGGACAGCGTCAGGAGTTTTCATCTTCCGCCATCGCCCGTGACTTCGCAGAAGGGGCGTGCCATGCCGATCACCTCGTGGCAGCCTCGCCTGTACCGGCTCCTCGACGTCCCGACCTTCATCCACATCGCGTCCGAGAATGATCCCAAGTTTTCCATAGCTTGTTCGCGGGGTCTAAGCTGCGGTTGCGTTGGAGGCGCAGCGATGGACGATTCCGTCTTTATCGGGCTGTCTTCCGCATGGCAAGCGTTCGAACGCAGCCGCAACCGCGGAGGACACGATGCGATCGCGGTGCGGCTGCGCCTCAACGTGGAACGGTCCCACGTCGTGCGATGTCCCGGCACTGAGTTCGGCATGCAAGATTCGCAGGACGGCCTCATCCCCGGCGAGCAACTTCCCGAGGGTGGCCGTCGATTCGATGTAGGGTTGGTCGCGAGGAGACTTCGGGAGACCGCTGAGGTCACGTTCGTGGGGCCGTATGCCCACGGCCCTCGTGGGGACCAGTTCCTGTACCTGAGCTGGCGAACGCCGGGAACGACGAGGAATTGGGTTTCACGCAGCAAGTTCCGTCTCACGTCACTTCGGTGGGCAGAATTAGTTGCAGCTGATCGCGTTGGCGACGTATTCGCCTTCGATGCATCAGGTAACATGATGAAAGCTACCGTACCGGTCGAGTGGCGACGCGAACCCAGGTAACGGCGGCCAGGGGCGCAACGTGGCGAACAATGACGGCGGAAGTCTCAGAAGCAACGCGGCGGCGTACAACGAATTCGCGCACGAGTTCGCTCAACATTCCGATGGAGACCGCGATTGGGTTGCCCCGCTAATTGCGGCGTTCCGGCGCGTCGTACCCCCCGGAGGCCGTGTGCTCGACCTTGGATGCGCGAACGGGCGTGAAATGGTGGACCTTTCATCCGCTGGATTCAGCGTGGTAGGAGTCGATATCGCCGTTGAAGCGCTCCGGATCGGTCGAGGCCGATTGCCGGGTGCCGGCTTCGTGACGGGCGATGCCGCTCGGCTGCCGTTCCAAACCGGGTCTTTCGAGGGAGTGTGGGCATCTGCGTCGTTGTTGCACCTCGATCCGCTCCAGGCGGCCGGAGCAGTCGCCGAGATCGCGCGCGTGTTGAGTCCCGGCGGCGGTCTCTACTGCAGCGTCCAGAGCGGCGACGCTCGGGGGTTCGTGCCGGGACGGTCGGTCAAGGCACCGCTGTACTACTGTTATTGGCGCGCCGGTGCGTGGGCTGAGCTCGTTACGAGTGCGGGCCTGTCGGTTGTGGAGCTGTGGGAGACGCCGTGGAACCCGAGTTGCAACGAGGGCGCCGATGGCTGGATTAATCTGACGGCCAACGCCTGATCCGGCCATTGGGACGGGTTGTAGATCGGGTGTACGCTGCCGTGCATTCGAGGCTTCGAGCCGGACCTATGACTACACGCATCCCCCAGGGGTTTCACACGGTCACTCCGCGGCTCGTCGCCGCGGACCCGGAAGGACTCGTGGCGTTTC
>DATNET010000622.1:0-3299 GCA_035606745.1 Tepidiformaceae bacterium | reverse complement strand
CATCGACACGGTGACGAATATCACGGCGGCGGCGCTCCAGGAACTCAGTGCACGCGACTCGGAGGACCTGCTCTACATTGCCCGTGAAGCGTTGAGCAATGCGGTGCGACACGGAGCGCCGACTAAAGTGGCTGTCGATCTACGCCAGACCGCTGAAATCACGTCGCTCGTGATCCAGGACAACGGTCTGGGCTTTGACCAGGCGAACGGCCGAAAAGGCCTCGGCACGGTAACGATGAACACGCGCGCCGAACGGCTCGACGCGGACCTTTCGATCCTCAGCATCCCGGGGATGGGCACGACCGTGCGGGTAGCTATACGGCGGAGGCACGATGACTAGGCCAGAACCTGGCGAAACGATCCATCTTTTGCTCGCGGATGACCACGACCTGGTGCGAGCGGGCCTGAAATCGACGCTCCGTTCCTACCCGGAGTTCAGCGTGGTGGCGGAAGCGCGCGACGGACGCGAGGCGGTGCGTGAGGCACTGCGCACAAAGCCAGAACTCGTGGTAATGGACGTGCGCATGCCACATTTGTCCGGCATCGAGGCGTGTCGCGAAATTCGCGCGGCACTACCCGACACGAACGTGCTCATCCTCACCTCGTATGCCGACGAGAAGGCTGTGCTCGCGGCGATTGTTGCTGGCGCGAGCGGGTTCCTCCTGAAAGAAGCGCGGGCTGCTAAGCTCATCGATGCAATGCGGACGGTGGGGCGTGGGGGACAGACATTGGACCCGGTAGCTTCTGCCGCGGTCATCGACCAAATCCGCAAGGGCAACGTCGTCTCGGACGAAGACCGGCTTGCCCAGCACCTGACGGAGCGCGAACTGGCGGTTCTGGACCTGATTGCCGACGGCATGACGAACCGCGAAATTGGAGAGCACCTCTTCCTCTCCGAAAAGACGGTGAAGCATCACGTCAGCGATGTTTTGAGCAAGCTCGGACTCAGCCGGCGCGTGGAAGCGGCTGCGTTCGCCATCCGCCGGGCCGCACAAAAGCCCCCGACGGAGTAATCGACCGATCAAGCGGGCGAGAGATGGCGGCCTTGGCTCACCGATGCAACGCTTTGAGTGGGTGCCTTCCATCCCAGTTGCCGATGAGCCGCCCATAGACGTTGTAGCCGAGCAGCTCCTGCAGGCGTTCGGGAAGCGTCCGCACTATCTCCTGGGGCACCGCCAGGTACTGGTTCTCCTGCTGGCGTAGCCACCCCGCGACGTATTCGAGTATGACGCCCAACCGTGGTTCGTTGGTGGCGTTCGTGCCACCGCCGTGGAACACCGAGCCAACGAAGAACATCACCGAACCGGCTGGCATGATGGCCTGCGGGGCCGCGGTTGCAGGCGAGGGCGTTTCGGTGACCCACTTATGGCTCCCCGGCACCACGTGTGTGGCGCCGTTCGCGGCGGTGAAATCGTCGAGCGCCCACATGGTGTTGACGACCAGTTCCTGGTGCGGGCGGCTAATAGGGTAAACGCCGTCGTCGCGATGCAGGTCCTGGGCTGTCTCGCCGGGACCGATCTGGATGCCCTGCGGCGCGCTGAGCTGGTACTGCCCAAGTACGCGGTCGAGGACGCCGAGCACGAGTGGGTGAATGGCCGGCGCATCGAACGCACGGGTTTTAGCGAACAAGGCGTAGATGCGCTGCGTTTGGAAGCCTTCGAAGTCGTTCCGGCCCGTGAGCGTGGAGCGCAACACCTGTTGGAGGTCGGCCCGCTTTGCTGCCACATCGTCCGCATCGAGAAGGCGTTCGACGATGCAATAGCCATCGCTATTGAGTGCTGCACACACCTCATCGACGCTTGCGTGCCCGTCCACGTTGCCCATTGTGGTCACCTCGGCACGGAAGCTACGCGCCGCACGAGCAGGCGGTCAAGTGCCCAAGGCCAGGCGGGCGTGGGCACTCATCACGGCGGGCTTGTGGCCCTATACTGCCCCGAAGATTATGAATAGCTCTGAGCAGCCAAGGACGGTCCTTCGCCACTACGAAGTCCTGGGTGAGATTGGCCGCGGTGGCATGGGTGCGGTTTACGAGGGGCGCGATCGCCGGGACGGAAGCAAAGTCGCGATCAAGGCCCTCCACTCTTATCTCGCGAGCACAGACCAGGGTTTTCGGGAGCGCTTCGAACGGGAAGCGCACATCGCCGCGCTTCTTCGATCGCCCTACACAGTGCACCTCCTCGATTTCGGAGTCGACGCGGGGCAGTACCTCCTCGTGATGGAATTCGTGGAGGGTGAAAGCCTCGCGTCTATTCTCGAACGAGGGCCAATCGAGCCGGATGTGGCGTTGCAAGTGGCATCAGAGGTGGCACGGGCACTGGAGGAAGCGGCGGCTCGCGGAGTTGTGCACCGGGACATCAAACCGGACAACATCCTCGTGGAAGGCGACGGCCGGGTGAAAGTCGCCGACTTCGGGATCGCGCGCCAGTCGGGTGGTGGCGGGCAGACGCAGGTGGGGGCGTTCGTGGGCACCGCGGCGTACGCCGCGCCCGAGCAGGTTGAAGGCGAGGCCGACGCGCGCACCGACATCTATTCACTCGGTGCAACGCTGTACTGCATGCTTGCCGGCGAGCCACCATACCGAGGCCGCACGGCGATGGAGCTGATGCTCCAGCATCGCACGACCTCGCTACCCATGGCGCCGCTGTCTGCGCTGCCGGACATCGTCCAGAACATCGTTCGGCGATGCCTGGAGAAGGACCCGCGCGACCGGTACAGCTCGCCTTCGGAGCTGGCATCCGCACTCGAGCGCGCGCGGGCCACGCTGCGGCGACTGCACACCGAACCACCGCCGCCACTTTCGCCGCCGCCCGGGTACGTTTCCTCGGGAGGGACGCCAACTGTCGCGGCGGCGCCGGTGCCGCAACCGCAAGAGACGGCCGTCGCCGCTCCGTCGTCGCCCGACAATTCTGTGGGAGCGTCGCGGCCAGGCCCGGCCGGTGGCACTGAAGAGAAGCAGGAAGGCTCGGACCAGACTGTCGTCCCGGCCGGCGCGACCGGTGGGGAGATGGCCGCCGCAACAGTGCCGCCAAACAATGTCACCGGCCAGACGCTCGTTGCTTCCTCCCCGCCGGTGGCGCCGGCCGTCCCGGCGGTGCAGGATGCAAAGCGTCCGGAACCTGAGCAGCTTGCGGCGGCGCCAGGGAAACGCCGGCGCAAGAGAGCCGTGTTTGCCGGTTTGGGTGTCGTCGTCGTCGCGGCCGGAGCTGTCGGAGCGGCGCTGCTTCTCGCCAATGCCGGTGGCACGAACAAGCCCACCTCAGGTGCCTCGCCGACTGCCGCCATCGCCGCTAACGCATCAG
>DATNET010000621.1:0-2579 GCA_035606745.1 Tepidiformaceae bacterium | reverse complement strand
TCGACGCATTTGGTCAGGTTTTGGACGGCCGACACGGCGCCGCTGATGATGTGCGTTTCCGCGTCCAATCGACCGCCGAACATGCCGACGGGGTCAGTTACCTGATCGGTACCTTCGACCCAGTACCCGCGCGGGAGGACGTGAATTACCTGGCGGTTGGTAGGGATGCTGATCTGGCTGGCGGATTCGAGCACGCGGGAGCGGTCGTCCATCGAAATCGGCCTCGTGCGGTCGGGGATGGCGATGATACCCCGGTTATTCTGCGATGCGATGTGGTTTCCGCTAATGCCAACCACCGCGCTGAGGATTCGCATACCGCACGCCTGTTCCGCCTTTTCGACGGCGATGGAGACCGCTTCGCGGGCCGATTGGATGTTGTCGATCACGCCCCGCGACAGGCCAGAGGCGGGTGCGACGCCCATCCCGAGGATGCGCGTCTCGCCGGCATCGCCGAGGTCGCCGACGAGGACCGCGACCTTGGTCGAACCAACATCGATCGCCGCGACCGTGCTTCGTCTTCGTGTGTTCATTGCCTGACCGTCCTTTTCGTTGAGGTCATTGCAGCACCGGCCTGTTGCCATACCGGAGGTCGATCGTTGTGTAGTTGAGCTTCTGGTTGGCGGCCTGCTTCGCCACCGCCGCCCACACGGCGAGCTTGTAGGGGATGGAACTGGAGTCGCCGAGCAGCGCCGTCTGGTTGTCCGCCGTGGTGACTTCCACGCCCTTGCCGGGTAGGAAGGCGACATTCGTCACGGTTGTGCCGAGCTGTCCAGGCAGCTTTTCGTAGATCTCGGCCGCGGCCGTGACGGCCTGGTAATCGACGCGGTCGCCCTGCACGTGCGAACCCGGCTCGGCGCTGACGATCACCGGGGAGCCCGGCGGTGCCGGCTTCGTACCGAGTACCACGCCCTCGCGGTCGATCGTGTAGCTGACGCCATCCTGTTGCCACGTGCCCCAGGGCTGACGTTCCTGCACCGTGATGGTGAGCGTGTGCGGCCACGAACGGTCGATTTTGACTGATGAGACGAGCGGCAGGCCATACAGCGCTCGCTGGGCGCCGGCGAGGTCGGCGTTGAACATGCTTTCGCCGAGCACGTTCGCGGCCGTCACGATCGAATCGGTCGAGACCGTCTGGTTACCCTTCACCGTGATGTGCGTGACTTCGAAGAAGGGCGATTGGTAGACCCAGACGCCGGCGCCCAGCACGCTGCCGAGTACGGCGACGGTCGAGGCGAGGATGAGCCAGCGCTTGCGGAAGTGTGGGAACCAACCGCCCATGCCGCCGCGACCATTGTCACCGCCACGCGGCGGCTCTACGCCACGCCCGGGCGAGCGCCTGACGATCGTGCGCTCGCGCCGTTCGCCGATGACGGGGGTGTTGCGCTTTACGATCTTCTTGGGCCAGTTGCGCCGCGGATCACGGTCGCGCTTGATAATCATCGCGCCGACCTCCGGGCGTGCCGTTCGAAGGAGAGTTCGAGGATGCGCGAAAGCAGATCGCTGTAGTCCAGCCCCGATGCCTCCCACAGCTTTGGATACATGCTGATGCTGGTGAAGCCCGGGATGGTGTTGATCTCGTTCGCAAGCACGCCGTCCGCGGTTAAGAAGAAATCGACGCGGGCGTAGCCCTCGCAGCCCATAACCCGGTACATGCGCAGTGCCAGTTCGCGCACCTCTTCCGCCGTATCGAGCGGGAGGTCGGCGGGGATGTCGAGCCGGGTGCTGGACGCGGCGGAGTACTTGCTGTCGTAGTCGTAGAACTCGCGGTCGGGGACGATTTCGCCGACCACGCTCGCCTGCGGGTGCTCGTTGCCAAGCACCGAACATTCCACTTCGCGGCCGCCGATGACCGCTGCCTCGACGACCGCTTTGTCGTCGTAGGCGAACGCTGCCTTGAAGGCGTCGGGCAGGTCTTCGCGGGATGCGGCGCGCGTTACGCCCACGCTCGAGCCGCCGTTCGCGGGCTTGACGAAGCAGGGGTAGGCGAGCCGATCCTCGATGAGACGTAACACTTCCATTTGGTTAAGCGCATACTCCCATGATCGGATAACACAATACAATGGCATGCGGATCCCTGCTTCACGAAAAAGTGCCTTCATCAGCGCTTTGTCCATGCCAATGGCGCTCGCGGCGACGCCGCAGCCGGCGTACGGGATGCCCAACATCTCCAGGAGACCCTGCAGTGAGCCGTCTTCTCCGTACGTGCCATGTACCAGCGGGAACGCGGCCGCGCAGGATTCCAGCGCGGCGAGGGCGCCGGTGCTCAGGAGCGAACCGCTCCCGTTTGTGTGGAATCCATCGTCAGAGCCGAACGACTCGTGCCCCGCATCGAGCAGACGCTGAGTCTCCATCGGGTCGAGCCAGGCGCCGCGCCGGGTAATACCCACCGGGACGGCGGTCCAGCGCTCCTGGTCGAGGGCGGCGAGGACGCTGCGGCCGCTGCGGACGCTAACTTCGTGTTCGCCCGAACGTCCGCCGAAGATAACGGCCACGCGCTGCTTCGCCATCACCACGCCCCCACGAACGCGACTTCGCGCTCCAGCACGATCCCGAACTGGTCTTTCACGCGGCGCTCCGCT
>DATNET010000613.1:0-10318 GCA_035606745.1 Tepidiformaceae bacterium | reverse complement strand
AGAAGTCTCACGTGCACCCCGGCCCGCGTTGCGCCCATGTTCTTCGATGGAAGCATTGACCGCGCTGGCGCCAAGCACCCTCCTGCAGCTGTCCGCGGCGGCGCCGGATTCGCTGAAGCAGATGGCCGAACTTATCCGGCGAGTGCCCGCCTTCAAGATGGCACTGAGCGAAGATGTCTCCGCCAATGCGCGAGAGCTCCGAGCGCTGCTCGACCGGCTCCCTGTTGCCGGAGCCGTGCCGTGATGACGCCCCGAAGCGATGTCGCCGTGATCATCGCCGTGTATAACGGCGAGCGTTTCCTTGCGGAGGCTATCCGGAGCGCGCTCGCGCAAACGGTCGCGCCATTCGAAATCATTGTCGTCGACGATGGCTCGACGGACGGTTCCGCCGAGATCGCGCGACGGTTCGACGTGCGCTATTACTATCAGCCGAACGCGGGGGTCGGTGCCGCTCGAAACGCCGGCCTGGAAATGGCGACCGGTAGCTTCGTCGCCTTCCTCGACGCCGACGATCGATGGTGTCTGGAGAAGCTGGAACGCCAATTGGCCGCGCTCAAGGCATGCCCCGCCGCCAGCTACGCGCTCTGTCAACACGTGGCCGTCTTCGACCCGGATGTGGGCGTGCCGTCCTGGTACCGTGGTCAGGCGGGAGGTCAGCCCGAACCCAGCTTCGTGCCAAGTGCATGGTTGGTCCGGCGTTCGGCATTGGACACCATCGGATGGTTCGACCCTTCCCTGCGGCACGGCGACGACACCGATTGGCTTGCACGGGCCAGGGACGCTGGGCTCGAACACGTGATGGTGGACGAACCTCTGCTCGTCCGGCGCATCCACGGTTCGAACCTCACCGGAGAGCCTGACCTTCACACCGACCTGCTCTCGGTCTTGCGACGGTCGGTGCGTCGAAAAGCAGCTTCTCCTCGCGAAGGGGACCCGGCATGACACCGGGTGAGCGCAGCCTCGTGAGCGTGGTCGTTCCGGTCCACAACGGCGCGGCGTTCGTCGCTGACGCACTGGACAGCGTGCTCGCGCAGACGTACGCACCGGTCGAACTGATCGTCGTCGACGACGGCTCCGACGATGACACGGCCAGCATCGTCGCCCGACACGGCCCGGCCGTCGCCGTGATTCGGCAGCCGCACGCGGGGCCGGCTGCCGCGCGAAACGCTGGTGTCTCCGCTGCTTCTGGCGAGTACATTTCCTTTCTCGACGCCGACGACCTCTGGCCCTTGGATAAGCTGGCAATCCAGGTGGCGTACCTGGACTGCCCTCAGACTGCAGACATGGTCTTCGGCACGGCAATACAGTTCAGCGGCGATGCGGCAGATCATTCCTTTCGGCTCGGGCCAGACGCGGACTCTGTCGTCGCTGCTCTGGTGCCGGGTGGCCTCCTCACGAGGTTGGAGACTTTTCGCCGGGTTGGGCCGTTCTCCTCCCAGTGGCGCGTCGGCGAATTCATCGATTGGTTCGCGCGTGCCCAAGAAATGGGCCTCTCGAGCCACGTCCTCGACCACCTTGTGCTGCTTCGGCGCCTCCACGACGCTAACCTGGGCCGGCAGGACAGTGCTGCACGGGTTGACTTCACGCGCATACTCAGGGCGAGACTCGAACGCCGCCGTGGGGAATTGGCTTGACTCGAGCTCCGCGGCGCTTCGATCCGTGGTGGCCCACCACGCGGCAATCCCTCCTTCTTCGCGCTGCCTTGCTACCCCGCGAACCGGCGGTGAAGGCCTGGGACCATTGGTGCGATACCGGCGTCCTCGATGAAGTCGACCGCGGTTCTTTCCGTCTCCTGCCTCTCCTGTACCGAAACCTCGCCCGGCACGACGTCGATGACCCCGACCTTCCTCGCCTTCGTGGCGTCTACCGCCAGGCGTGGTATCGGAACCAACTGGTGATGGAGAGCGCCTACGAAGCGGCACGGACACTCACGGCTGCCGGCATCCCGGTGATGGCACTCAAAGGCGCGGCGCTCATCGACGGTATCTACGGCGAATTGGGCGCGAGACCGATGGACGATGTGGACCTCATGGTCCCACGGCGTTCTGCACAGAAGGCGTTGCGGGCGCTCAGCGAAGCCGGCTGGGCCAGCCCAACGCACGCCAACGGCGATTTCCGGCGGCCGCTCCGCATCGTGCATGGCGTGCCCCTCCTTCGTCCTGGTGGGCGTGCCATCGACCTCCACTGGCGGCTCCTGGATGAGTGCGCGGCCGCCAACGACGGAAGTTTCTGGGATGCTGCCGAGCCTTTTGCATTTGGCGGCGTACAGGCTCTTCGGCTGTGCCCCGCCGACCAATTGCTTCATCTCTCGGTTCACGGCATCCGATGGGACCCGGTCCCGCCCATTCGTTGGGCGGCGGATATCTACCTGCTGCTCCAACGTCGCGGGCCGGAGGTTGATTGGGAGCGCCTGGTTACTCAAGCCATCGATCGCGGCCTCACGCTCGAGCTTCTGGCTGCTCTGAGCTACGTCAGCGAACAATTAGGCTCCGCCGTTCCTCTTGAGGTGCTTGGAGCCCTCCGCCGGGCTAGGCCATCCCGCCTCGCGTACCTGGACTTCCGCGCCCAAGGCGCTCGGACGACGGTCCCTTCCCAGGTCGCCCGTTACGTCACTCGCTACGCGCGGCTCTCGGCTGGCCAGTCGATACTCCGCAGAATCGGCGACGCACCGTTCTATCTCCAGGAGTTATGGGGACTCCAACGGGCTCGCGATGTGCCCTTAGACGGCGCCCGCCGGACAGTCGGACGCCTGCGCGATGTGGGCTTCCGGCTGTGGAAGCCGCTCGCCGCGCCCGACGTTCACAGCAGGGACTGATCCCCGTCGGGAGGATGCAGCCCCGCCCCCTGGAGAGCGTAGAATCGCGCCATGGACAGGACTTTTGAGACGCTCGAACTCGACCGTGTGGGCAGCGATGGCCGTGTGGCCCGTATCACCCTCAACCGCCCGGAGAAGATGAATTCGCTCTCCCAGGAACTCCTCTTCGACCTCAACGACGCCCTGCATGACCTCGAAGCCGATGACAGCTGCCGCGTGATCATTCTTCGTGGCGCCGGCCGAACCTTCAGCGCTGGTTACGACCTCGCCCCCGCGCGCGGCCGCGGCGCAGATGCCATCGTCCGCCGCCACAAGCAGACGGACGACAAAGGCCGGCGGCTGCTCATGGGCACGCGTACCGGCATGCAGCAGGTTACCGATATCCACATGTACTTCTGGAACATGGCCAAGGTTACCATCGCGCAAATCCACGGCTACGCGCTCGCCGGCGGCTGCGAGTTGGCGATGATGGCCGACCTTGTCACGGCCGCCGATGACGCTCAGTTGGGCCACCCCGGCCTGCGTGGTCTCGGCACCAGCCGCACCGGCGTCATCTGGCCATTGGTAATCGGCATGCGCAAGGCGAAGGAGCTCTACTACACCGGCGACAGCGTCACCGGTGCCGAAGCGGAGCGCATCGGCATGATCAATTACGCCTGGCCCAAGGATCAGCTCGAAGAGCGCACCATCGCGATGGCCGACCGCATCGCCAATCTCAGCGCCGACCACCTCGCCATACTCAAGCTCAACATGAATCGCTTCTACGAAAATATGGGCATCTACTCTTCGGTGCGCAGCTCCACCGACATGGATGCCGCGGCACAGTTCACCCAGCAGTCCTACGCCTGGCAGGACAAAATGCGCGAATCCGCCGAGGCCGGCACCGGACTCAAAGCTGCCCTCGATTGGCGAGACGGCCCTTATCGCGACTATCGCGCCAAGCAATAGGGCTGCGGCACCGTAGGGCTGCGACACAGTCGTTCGAACGCGTCATGGCTCGACGCTCTTGCGTGGCAAGTTGGATCTCGTGTTGGCGGCGTGCCGGTGAGTATCATGCCGCCCGGAAGAGGCGTAGTTGGCTGTTGCATTGACCGTGCCGTTCGGCGAACCGGCCTATGCCGCCCTTGTGGCGCTCATTGGCGCGGCGAAAGGCGATGACCCGCTCGCGCCCATAACGGTGGTCGTACCATCGAACTACTCGGGGCTTGCCGTCCGCCGCCGCATGGCTACCAGCGGCGGCGTCGCTAACGTGCGTTTTCTGGTCATGAACCGACTGACCGAACTGCTTGGTGCGCCTCTTCTGAGCGCGTCCCGACGCCCACTCAACTCCTGGACGCGGGCCGAGGCCGTGCGTGCGGCGCTCATGGGGCACTCCGGTGTCTTCGCCGGCGTCGTCACGCATCCCGCGACGGAGCGTGCACTGGAACACACCTTCCGCGACCTGCGCCTTGCCCCTGATGGCGCGCTGGAGCATATGGCGGCGGTCTCGCGCCGCGGTGGCGACGTCGTGGCTCTCTACCGTCGCTTCCGGCTGCTCACCCGTGAGTTCTACGACTCCCAGGACCTCGCTGCGGCGGCAGCCGATGCGGTCGCGGCCGGCTCAGCCGCGATGGCCGACATTGGACGGGTCATCCTCTACCTTCCCCGCGCTCTCAGCCCCGCAGAGGAGGGCGTCATGCGGTCCCTCCTGCTGGCCGACGGGGCCGATGTGGTCTTCGGCACGACGCACGACACGCTCGCGGACACACCAACAATCGACTTCGCAGCCCGGCTGGGAGCAGCCATCCCAACGCCGGACCCGGAGGGCGAAGAGGTCTTGCACTCCAGCCGCATCCTTCGCGCGGTGGATGCGGAAGAGGAAGTCCGAAGCGTCATCCGCCTCATTTTCAGCGCGCTGGAGCGCGGTACGAAGCTGTATCAGATCGGTGTCCTGTTCTCTTCCGACGACGACTATGCTTCGTTGGCACAGGAGCAGTTCAGCGCATCCGGCATCCCCTTCAACGGCCCGCCCATTCGGCCGCTCGCAAGGTCGATGGCCGCGCGAGTGCTTCTGGGCCTGCTGAAATTGCCAGGTACCCAGTTCCGCCGCTCAAGCGTGATGGAGTGGCTTACCTCGGGGCCGATCATCGGCACCAGGGCCGGTGACCGTGCCGGCCGCTGGGCGGACGCGCGACGGTGGGACGAACTTTCGCGCGATGCGGGGGTCGTCAAGGGCCCTGCTCAGTGGCAGAGCCGCATCCGCACCTGGCTTTCAGACGATCACCGGCAACAGCCGGACATCGACGCCGGGAATCGGCTCCTTGAATTCATGGACGAGTTGCAGAAGCTGCTGGCGCTGCCGCGCGAACGCTCCATGTCTGCACTGGGACGCTGGGCGCTCTCCCTGCTGGACCGGTATCTAGGGAGCGAAAACATGGCCGCGAGTTGGGACGACCCAACCGAAGCGGAGGCCTACGCCGAGTTGCGAAAGCGTCTCGACGCCATCGCCAACGAACCTCCCGTGCGGGATCCGGACTCCGGCGCTCCGCTCGTACCGCTCGCATTGATGCCTGCCGACGAAGTGCTGCCCGCATTCGTCGAAGCACTGGAGTCATCCCTTGAATCATCATCCGGGCGGCTTGGGCGCTTTGGCGATGGCGTCTTTCTCGGCCAAATTACGGCCGCCCGCGGAATGCACTTCGACCTCCTCTTCATCCTCGGTGCAGTTGAAGGGCTGCTCCCCGCGACCCCGCACGAAGACCCGCTGCTGCCAGACTTCGAGCGCGAGGCGGCCCAAATTCCCGGCCGGCAAAACGATGCACGGGCCGACTACCTGGCGGCGCTCGCATCCTCGAACGAGTCGATCCTGTGCTTTTCCCAGTCAAGCCTGCGCGCCCAGGCCAAACAAATCCCCTCGCGCTGGTTACTGGAATCAGCGAAAGCGCTGGCCGGCGACGAGGACCTCTCCAGCGACGCATTACTCACGATGGGTCCCCGGCCGTGGCTCCTCACCGTCGCATCCTTCGAGGCTGCGATCTCGACGGAAGCTTTGGCCCCTGCATCACGCCAGCAGTGGGAGTTGAGAAGCCTTTCGCGATGCCCGGACCCCTACCAGCACTTCCTCCGGCGCGACCCATCATTCGCCGCCAGCCTCCGGGACATGAACGTCCGGCTGCCGCGGTGGTCGCGCCGGTATCCGTTGGACCGGTCAGTGCTTTCCCCATGGTCCGGAGGGGTCGGGGCGGGCGGAGTGCTCGACACTGAGCGATCCTATTCTCCCACCTCATTTGAAACGCTCGCGACCTGCGCGTTTCAGTACTTCCTCAAGCAAGTCGGGAGGGTAAAGGAGACCCAACGACCCGAGGAGATTGTTCGCATCGCCGCCAGTGAGCGCGGAAACATCGTCCACGAAGTGCTCAGTAAATTCCTGAGTGCGGTCGCTGCAGAAGGCCGTAGCCCTGCACCTGGAGAGGCATGGTCCGAATCCGATCGTATGCGCTTGCGTGCGATCGCCTCGGAGGAGTGCCAAAACGCGTACGAGCGCGGCGTCACCGGCAGCGATCTGCTGTGGAGAGTCGACCGTGCGCGCATCCTCCGCGATGTCGCGCTCTTCCTTGACGCCGACACGAAAGCGCGCGCGGAAACTGGCGCAACATTCCTCCAGGCAGAGCGCGCATTCGGCTCGTTCCCCGGCGATCCGGCGCCGGGGGAGGACTCCTGGCCAGGCGTCGAAGTACAGCTCGACGGCGGGGAGATCGTGAAATTCCGCGGCCGAATCGACCGCGTCGACGCCGTTCAAGCTGTTGAACAGCGCGAATTTATTCTTTACGACTACAAGACTGGCAGCGCCCGCAATTACAGCATGATCGAATCCGGCGCAGACAGGTTAGATGGCGGCCGCCATCTCCAGCTGCCGATCTATGCGCTCGCCGTCCGACAGGCGATCGGCGACGAATCGACTCCCGTGACCGCGAACTATTGGTTCGTCAGCGAACGCGAAGACTTCAAACCGGTCGGCTACGAGGTCACTCCGGCGGACGAAGCGAAACTCGGCGAGACGTTGGGCGTCCTTGTCGGGGCCGTCCAGGCTGGCACCTTCCCACCTGTTCCCGGCGCCGTGGGTTTCGATGCTCGGCGCCAACGAAACGTTTTCGCAAACTGTAAGTACTGCGCCTTCGACCGCGTCTGCGCGGGCGGGGATCGGGCCGAGGCGTGGGCGGAATGGTCCTCCACAGACGAACTCCAGCGCTACATCGCACTGCTCGCTCCACCCATCCCCCCGCCCCAGGGTGGCCAACTGGACGGTGCCGATTGATGACGACAATTGAAGTGAGAGACCCCATAGACCAGGAAGCACGGGATCGGATTGCTGCGGCTCGCAGCGAAACGCTCTTCGTCGAAGCGGGCGCCGGAAGCGGAAAGACGCGGGAGCTCGTGCAACGCATCATCGGCCTTGTCGCCTCCGGCATCCCGTTGCCTTCAATCGCGGCGATCACCTTCACGAACGCCGCCGCAGCGGAGCTCCGGGACCGCGTCAGGTTCGAATTGGAGAGGGCGTCAGGCTGGCGCGCGGACTCACCGTGGGACGACCACCAGCGCGAACGGTGTTCCGAGGCCGTGGCAGCCATCGATTCGGCGTCCATCCAGACGTTGCACAGCTTCGCCCAAAGGATCCTGTCGCAATATCCGATCGAAGCAGGACTCCCACCCGAATTCACCGTGCGCGACGAAGTAGCGGCGTCTATCGCGTTCGAAGAGCGCTGGGCGCCGTTTCTTGAAGACCTCCTCAAAGATGGAGGCGGCGACCCAATCGTCGCGGAGGCGATCGTCCAGGGCTTCGGACTGGGACTGGAATCCCGACATCTCGAACAGGTTGCGGAAGCGTTCCACCAGTCCTGGGACCGGGTGCTGTCCGCCCATTTCGAACAGCCATCGGCTCCGGTCGTCGATGCACATGACATAATTGCGCAGGCCGAGGAGGTCTGCGCCCGTCGCACTGAGATAACGCCTGGGAACGAATCGGATTCCGCGTACACGGTCCTTTCCAAGCTAGCGCCTCATGTCGCGAGCATGGCGCGTGCTCAAGCGGCACTGGACGCGGCTGAAGCCGGCGACGATCGCCGGGCCGCCCTGCAAGAGTTGTTGCATGTGCTCGCTTCCAGGCCTCTCTCGGTGAGCGCCGGTAGGCAGGAACAATGGCCCGCGGATGTCCTTCGCGCGATAAAGGCGCGCGCAAAAGAAGCGGAACAGTCGCGGAGGGTGCTCCTTGATGGTCTACGGCGCGCCTGCCTGGGCCCGTTGCTCGGTGCAATTCAAGGCTTCGTCCGCGACTACCGCGATGAACGAGTTCGCGCCGGCTCACTCGAATTCCACGACCTCCTGATCCTCGCTCGGGACCTCTTGCGAGGAAACCGAGAAGTGCGCCAGAGCCTCTCGAACCGCTATCGCGTCCTGCTCATCGACGAATTTCAAGACACTGACCCTATCCAGATCGAGATCGCTGTCCTCCTCGCGACTGACGACTCCTTCGCCGGCACGAAGCCCTGGCAGGAGATCCACGTCCAACCGGGGAGACTGTTTTTCGTCGGAGACCCAAAGCAATCGATCTACCGCTTCCGCCGCGCCGACATCGACCTCTACCGCCTGGCCGCCGAACGATTTGGCGGCACTGCCGGCAACCTCGTGCGGCTGACCCAAAATTTCCGCTCCGTCCCGTCCGTGATCGAGTGGGTCAATACGGTGCTCGGAAAGCTGTTCGATCTGGAACGAAAACAACCGCCGAGCGGTCTTGCTTCGCAGGTTCCCTTCGAGGCCCTCTCTGCCTGGCGCGAGCCCGATCCCGAGTCCACCGTCTCCGTTTGGCTCCTCGGGGGACCGCGCGAAAAGGGTGGCGAATTTGGCGCCATAGCCGACTTGCGGCGGCCTGAAGCACAGCAGATAGCTGGCGCCATTCATCGCATCCGTGCGGAGGGCGCCAAAGGCAACGTCTGGCGGGTGAACGATGGCGCTAACGGCTGGCGCGCACCTCGCTACTCCGACATCGCCGTGTTGATGCCGACTCGAACGACACTACGGGAACTCGAACGTGCCCTGAGCGAAGCCGGCATACCTGCGCGCGTGGAGAGCCGCTCGCTGCTCTTCGAAACCGAAGAGGTACGGTGTCTCCTTGCTATTCTCGCCGCGATCGACGACCCGTCTGACCAGGTGGCGGTCGTGGCTGCCCTCCGCGCGCCCGGCTTCGGTTGTAGCGACCGCGACCTCTACGAATTCGTCGCTGCCGGGGGACGATGGGACCGCCTTGAGGACGTCCCCGAAGCGTATCCAGAGGACGGGATGGTGGCGGAATGCATCCGCTCGCTCATGGCGTTCCACCGCCGTCGGTGGTGGGTGGACCCGGCCGGGATGGTGGACCTTGTCATTCGCGAACGCCGGCTCTTCCAGGTTGCGTTTGTCAGCAAGCGTCCGCGCGAGTCATGGCAACGGCTGCGATTTCTCCACGAGCAGGCGCGGGTCTTCAGCAGCGCAGGTGGGCGAAATCTTCGCCAATTCGTGCAGTTCATGGAACGCCAGGGCGATGAGAATGCCCGCATCCTCGATACGGTCGTGCCGGAAGATGACGACGATGCGGTACGCATCATGACCGTGCATGCCGCCAAGGGGCTGGAGTTCCCAATCGTCATCATGGCGGGCCTCAACGCGAAGCCAGGCACCCAGCGTCCTCCGCTCGTCTGGGGAGCTGGGCTACAGCCCGAAATTCGCGTCGGAAAGGCCAACTACTATTTCGAAACCGCCGGTTACGACGGCGTGAGGCTCTTCGAGGAGTCGATGGATCGCATCGAAAATGACCGTTTGCTATACGTTGCCGCGACACGAGCGAAGGACCACCTGATCGCGAGCGTCTATTACCTCGTCGGTTCCAGGCATGGGCGGCACGGAAAGCAACACTCCACCAACGAGTGCACGCCGGCGGAGTGCCTCTACTCGCTCTCGCAGGATTTCCCGGAACTCTGGAATGAGTTGGACCCCGCGAGTGCCACCCCCACTCCCTCCGTACCAACGCCGCCGGCCGACGGCCCAGCCACGCAAGAGGACTTCGACTCATGGTGGACCGCCCGTTCGGCTCTGCTAGAACAAGAGCCCAACATGCCCGTTGTAGCCGCGACCGCAATTGCGCGGGCCGCTCGCGCACGAATCGCATCGGGGTCGAAAGACGGGGCCGTCCCGGCGGATGCGGACTCCAAAGCCGAACAACTGGAAGAGGAGGCGCCGTGGAAGCGGGGACGCGCCGGCACATCGGTTGGTCGGGCCGTTCACGCCACCTTGCAGACCATTGATCTCGCAACAGGCGAAGGCCAAGAAGCGACGGCTCGTGCCCAGGCCGCGGCCGAAGGCGTCGAGGACCGCTTGAAGGACATCCTGGCGTTCGTTGAGGCGGCACGCCAATCGGCAGCGGTTCGTGAAGCGCTGAGCGGAGGCCGCTTCTGGCGCGAAGTCTACGTTTCCGCGCTCGTCGAAGGCATCGCC
>DATNET010000606.1:0-3157 GCA_035606745.1 Tepidiformaceae bacterium | reverse complement strand
TGGGTTGTTTGTCCGTATCGCGTGTTCGATCAGCAGTTAATCGACGCCGTTGCCGCACGAATGTTCGGAGTCGGCCCAGGCGGCGGCCTGGTTACGCACGCCGCCCCGTCACTGGCCGAGCCGGAGGTACAAGCCGCGATCAAGCAGCACCTATCCGACGGCTGGCGCGTACTGGTGTACTTCGACGCTAAGATCGGAGGCGAGATTTCTCTTCGAGCGACGGACAAGTCGCCGCAGATGTCGTTCGACGTGACGTTCGTAGAATTGGTCGAGGAAGAGAGCGCGATCTCCCTCGGGCGATTCGGCATTCTGGAAATCCAGACGATGGACTTTCACGGCAGCTACAAGCACGCTGTGGACCGGCTGAACATGGCAGTTCACCTATTCCCGGCTTCCTTCGCGGAAGAAATACAAAAGCATCCCGAGTGGGCGGGTCAGGGCATAGAGGGTCCGAACATCGCGAACGTGGTGAAACGGACGTTCTGGCAGATGTTCTTCAAGTTCAGCTTCGGCGCGACGGACAAGTGCGCTGGTACTACGCTGGCCATTCCTACGTCTGTGTGGGATAGTTGGCAGACGTTTCTTGCGAAGCCGAACCTTACTTCGGTACCTGACGGCACTCTCCGTTTGACAAAGCCGGGTGAAGCACCGCTCGATGGCAAGATACCGGCATGGATCTACGTCATCGACGCCGATTCCACATCGCCGCAAACTCCGAACCCCATCGTGGTTCGACAGGTGATCGGCGCGACTGCGGATGCACTGAATCATTACGCGCTGGTCGAAGCACCCATCCACGCGAGTGATGCGCTTCTCGCCCCGAACGGTATCTATGCTACCCTGACGCGGCGACTACGAAGTTACTGGCCGAACGAAACTCTCTTACCGGCAGGCGGCTGACGTGCGCAGGTGGCCAGGGTTGCATCATCATCGACGTTAGCGGTATTGGATGGAGATACGACTCCTGCCCCACAATTTTGCTGAGCGAGAGCGCCGGGGTTGACATTTGTAAGACTCACTCCTACAATTCGGTCAGTGGGTTTCTCCGCAAGAAACCGTGTTCCCGTACACGGAGATTATCATGGGTCGAACGACTAGCACTACTCGACTTTCGGCGACGGAATCGCTAGTGCTCGGAATGCTTATCGCACGCGGCGAGCTGTACGGACTCCAGATCGTTCAGGAATCCCAAGGACAGATAAAGCGGGGCAGTGTTTACGTCACGCTTGATCGGATGGCAGACAAAGGGCTCGTCTCGTCTCGGCAGGAAGACAAGGCACCGGACGCGAGCGGCATCCCACGTCGGCTGTACAAGCCTACTGGACACGGCGCGCGCGTGTTCAGGGAGGTTGTCCGGAAGCGTGCGGCAATTCTCGGAGTTCCTGTTCCAGCGGTATGAAGTAGACCGGCAAGACCCTTGGCGACAGCCAGAGGCTACTGTGGACAACAACAATGAATCAACCGAGCGCGGGACGGCTGCGACCCGTGCCAAATTCGTTGCGCTGAGCCGACAAGAGAGCGTCTGGGTCGAGCCGGATGATGACCCAGATTGCGCGGAGTGGCTCGGCGAAGCCGATGACGTTTCCGTCCCAGGCTACATCAGACCTGACTCGACGCAACGAACGCAAGACCACGCTCCTGACGTCGTTATTGTTCGTGACGTGACCCCCGAAACCTGATCCAGCGATACTGTTAGTCCTCAGCCCGGAGAGGACTATGAAGCGGAGTCGGTTTTCGGATGAGCAGATCGTGGCCGTGCTGCACGAGTGGGACGCGGGGGCGAAGCTCCCAGACCTGGTGCGCCGGCACGGCGTGACGGAGCAGACGTTGTATCGGTGGAAGAAGAAGTACGGCGGGCTGCAGGGCACCGAAGCCAAGCGGCTCAAGGCGCTCGAGGATGAGAATCGGCAGCTCAAGCGTCTCGTTGCCGATCAAGCCTTGAATCTGCAGGTCGTGAAGGATCTGCTGGGAAAAAAGTGGTGACGCCCGAGCAGCGGCGGACGGCCGTCACGAGGGCGATGGAGGCCGCCGAGCTGTCGGAGCGCCAAGCGTGCCGCTACACCGGGTTTTCGCGCTCGAGCCAGCGGTATCACGCGCAGCGCCCGCCACGCGTCGAGTTGCGCGAGCGGCTGCAGACGTTGGCCCTGCTGCGCCCCCGCTGGGGTTATCGCCGCCTATATCGCTTGCTGCGACGCGAAGGCATCGTGGTCAACAAGAAGCTCGTGCAGCGCGTGTATCGCGAAGAAGGCCTCGCCGTGCGCCGCCGCAAACGGAAACGCGTCGCGGTCCCGCGCACGCCGCTGCCCGCGCCAACGAGACCCAACGAACGCTGGAGTATGGACTTCGTCAGCGATGCACTCGGCGACGGCCGGAAGTTTCGGGCGCTCACAATCGTCGACGACTGCACGCGCGAATCGCCGGCGATCGAAGTGGACACCTCACTTCCGGGCGAGCGGGTTGTACGCGTCCTCGAGGCGCTCGCAGCCAGCCGCGGCCTGCCGAACGCGATCGTCTGCGACAACGGCCCAGAGTTTCGGGGCGAAGCGCTGGATCAATGGGCCGATCGGCGCGGCGTTGCACTGCAATTCATCCAGCCCGGCAAGCCAATTCAGAACGCGTTCGCCGAGAGTTTCAACGGCCGGCTACGGGACGAATGTTTGAACGAGAGTTGGTTCGTCAGCCTGGCCGACGCGCGGCAAACCATCGAGACCTGGCGCATCGACTACAACGTCGCTCGGCCGCACAGCGGCCTCGCCGATCGAACTCCGGAGGAGTTTGCCAAGGAACTCGTGTTGACCACATCTTCACCAATCCAATCACCGGACTAACATCGATCCTGGAACAGGATTGGGGGTCAGGTCACATTCGCCGTCGCGTACGGCCATGCGCTCCCGGGCGCGCCCTGGGGGTTTCGTCGGACGCAAACTCTTATATGATCCTTTTCCAGCTAGCGTCGAGCGTTGAACGCCGACCCAGCATTTACCAAGGCGGCGCACTGGAGCGTCCATCTGTCGCCTTCGAGGTCGTAGTGTCGTAAGAGATCCGGTCCGATATCAGTGCGGAGGTGTGAAGGCATGGGCAAGCTCGTGTTCGGCATGATGCAGTCCCTCGACGGCTACGTCGACGGCGTCGCGGATCAGCTGGAATTTCCTCCGCC
>DATNET010000595.1:0-3563 GCA_035606745.1 Tepidiformaceae bacterium | reverse complement strand
TCGCCACGGTACGCGTCGAGCTGCGCCTTCACGAGGTCGCCGATAGAAACAATACCAATCAGCTCGCCGTTCTCCGTGATCGGCATGTGCCGGAAGTGGCGCAACGTCATCGTACGCAGGACGGCATCGACATCATCGCCGGGCGACGCGCACACCACGTCTCGTGTCATCACCTCGGCGACCGTCAAATAGAGAAAGTCGGGCTTCACACTGGCCGTGCGGATGATATCGCGCTCCGACAGGATTCCAAGTGGTACGCGGCCGGCATCGAGGACCACGAGCGCGCCAATGTTGTGCTCAACAAGCACGCCTACGGCTTCCCGAAGCAACCGCGTTTCGCCGATCGTGACGACTGACGGCCCCTTCGAAGCGAGGACCGACTCCATTTTCATGGCACTAACTCCTGGGACCGGTGCCCGACCATACGGTGGCTCCCTCACCGGCCCTGGTGTCAGCGTAGCACCTTACGAAAGCGCTGCCCGGCGACCCAGGGGCCCGCGCAACCTAAAACCGCCCGAAGAAACCCTGCAGCCAAATTCGGAAAAGCCGCGATTTCGGGCAATGCGGGGCCCCGCCTCGGCAGTCGTACCCCTAATGGGCAACGGGCGTCAGGTCCTCCAGCCCCCGCGGAACTCCTGAAACCTCGACCTTCTGCACCTCGCCGATGACGTGTTGCAGCCGTTCGCGTTCTTGTGGGGTGCTTGCCGGCAATGCGAGCGTGATCCGGCTCGCATATTCGCGGTGCGTGCGGATGAACTCCGGAAGCTGGTCATACGTGGATGTCTGGGCGAACGTGCGCAGCACATCCTCCGGGATGACTTCCTTCATCTCCTCCCACTTGCCCTGAAGCGAGAGCGAGTGGAGTTGCATGCCAAGGTCCTTGAGCCCGTGTACTTCGAAGACTTCGTGGTAGCTGCGCGTCGAGCCGTAGAACGAGATGGGCTGGCGCAAGCGCTCGAGGCCCTGTTCGATTTCAGACTCGGTTTCGCCAAAGACGGTGAACCCGCCCCCGGAAATTTCGATATCGTCCCACGTGCGCCCGGAGCGCTTGAGCCCCGCCGCGATGTTCGGCAGGACGACATCGCGCATGTACTTGTCCGTCATAAACCCGTGGGGCAGCACGCCATCTGCAACATCGCCCGCTACGCGAGCCATGGCATCACCCACGCACGCGAGGTGCACTTTCGGCGGCGCATAGTCAATCGGCCCCGGATTGAAGTTCGGCGTCATCAACGTGAAGTGGTAGTGCTTGCCAACGAAGTCGGGCTTCTCGCCGGTCTGGAACGAGTGCCAGACCGCCTTCAGCATCTGGATGTATTCCTTCATGCGTGGGGCGGGCGGACTCCATTCAACGCTGAAGCGATTGATGTTGTGACCCTTGACCTGGCTTCCGAGCCCAAGCGCAAAGCGACCCTTGCTGAGCTGATGGATGTCCCAGGCCTCCATCGCCAGCACGGTAGGGCTGCGCGGAAAGGCAATCGTCACCGAAGTCTGGATCTCGATGCGCTCCGTCGCCGCCGCGCCCAGGGCTGCGGTCAGCATCGAATCGTGGCCCGTCTCCGGTGTCGAAACGATGTCGTACCCCAGCGCCTCCGCGCGCTGTGCGGCCGGTCCGGCGCTGCCGAGCCAGCCTCCTCCAAACCCTGTTCCAACTCTCATCTGCTCATCTCCTTTGTATCGTGAATTTTGTTCGAAGTGGAGCGCGGTCAGCGCTGGACAATCTGCGTGAGCACGCCACCGGTCATTGAGGGGTGGATGAAGACCTGGCCCTTGACGGGGTTCCCTGCTCCAGGGTCGCCGACGAGCCGAATGCCCTCGTCGCGGAGTTTCGTCAGCGTCGCGTCGATGTCGTCCACGCGCATCGCGACCAGGTGGACGCCTTCGCCCATGTCCGCGAGCCGCTTTGCAATCGGCCCCTGGTCTCCAACGTTCGAGACGAGTTCGATGTACGAGTCGTCGAACCGAAAGAATGCCATTTTCATGCCCGCGGCAGGCACTTCGTTGCGGTCGCTCGGCGGCTTGCCGTAGATGGTCTCGTATCGGCCGATGGCGGCGTCCAGGTCCTTGACCGCGATAACCACGTGATCCACACCCTTGAACATGCAGCGTCCTCTATCTCAACAGTAATGCCCGAACAGTACGCCGCGAGACCGGCCGTTACAAACGGCCGGTGGGCCTGTTCACGGCCAGCATTATTGGCTCGCCCCGGCCAGTCCCGATGCCCGCATCGCGGCGATTTCGACCGTCGAAAAGCCAACTTCCGCGAGGACCTCACTCGTATGCTGGTCCAGCAACGGCGCCGAGGATGCAATCCGCGTCGGCGTTGCATCCATTTTTACCGGCGGCCCGAACGTTTTATACCTTCCAAACAGTGGGTGCTCAACTTCGACGACGTACCCGTTGTCGACGAGCTGCGGGTCGGTCATTGCCTCGGGTGGAAAGTTGAACGTGCCGCAGGGCACGCCGCCCTGCTTCAGCGCCGCCACCCATTGGTCGGTCGTGCGGCTGCGAAAGAGTGCCTCTGCGTCAGACACCAGTTGAGCGAGCCGCATCCGGCTCTCCGCGTCGCCCATATCGAAGCCCGGGTCCGTCCTCGGGTCCGTCAGACCGGTGACGGCGCAGAAACGGCGGTTCAACTGGGGGCTCAGACAGCCCACAGCGATAAAACCGTCCGCTGTCTGGTAGTGACGGAAGTACACGTTGCCGGCACCGCCGCGAAGGTAATGGTGCTCCCAAATGCTGCGCTGTTCGACGTAGGGCGCGCTACGCTCGCGGGCGGCGGCAATGTCCGCACTGAACGCCTCATCAAGTGGCGGGTTCGTGGCCGCAAACCAGCTGAGCAGTTGATGCCCAAGCGCCATGGCCGTGCCGAGGAGCGACGTTTCGATGCGCTGGCCCTCGCCCGTGAGGTCACGATGCCGAAGTGCCGCCACCACGCCAAGCGCTGAGAACGCCCCGGTGCCGGCGTCGTTGAACGCCGGACGGATGTTCACGGGCACACCATCGCGGTCGCGGGCGGTGATGACCGACGTGCCCGAGAGCGCCTGGACAATGACGTCGTAGCCGGGCTCGCCGCCGAACGGCCCTTCGCGGCCGAGCGGCACGTGTTCAAGGTAGATGATCTTCGGGTTCATTCGCCGGAGCGCTTCGTACGTGAGCCCATACCGCGGGACGTCGGCAGGCTTCATCGAGACCATGACGACATCTGCCCAGGCGACGAGTTTCGCAACGACCGGCATCGCCTCCGGCCGCGTGATATCCAGGCAAATCGCACGCTTGCCACGATTGACCAGCGTGTAGCCCTTGCTCTCGCCCGGAAGGATTGGCTCCATTGTGTGGCGCACCCCGTCGCCGGAGGGCGGTTCGACCTTGACCACGTCCGCACCCATGTCGGCCATCAACATGCCCGCGAACGGGATCGCGAGCGCCTGTGCGATTTCGAGGATGCGCACGCCCGCGAGCGCGCCGGGAGCAGCCGCTTGGTCCATCGGCGCCAAGATTACACGACAGATCTGCCGGACGGTTAGCGTCCTGGCTTGCTTGCGGCGGCAAGTTGCACTTCC
>DATNET010000593.1:0-5653 GCA_035606745.1 Tepidiformaceae bacterium | reverse complement strand
GATGTTCGAAGAGATGCTGGAGTTCAACGGCGGCCAACCTCTGCGCTGCCTCGCGTAAGCCGAGGCAGCCACCGCCTCTGAGCGCGGGTGATGCCCCGGGCTATAGGAAACTCTTGTAGCGCTCGTTCGTTTCACCTATATTCAGGCCCCGCAGACGGTGCATCTCATCGCATCGGAGCGAATGCGAGAGGCTCAGGAGGATCACGATGCTACGAGAGTTCAAGCAGTTCCTGCTGCGAGGAAACGTCGTCGACCTGGCGGTCGCTGTCGTCATCGGCATCTACTTTGGCATGGTCGTCGAGGCATTCGTGAAGGACATCATCACGCCGCTGATCGGTGCCATCGGCGGGACGAGCAGCTTTGCCGGTCTGAACTTCACGATAAACGGCAGCCACATCCTGTACGGCGACGTGATCAACGCCATCATCACGTTTGTCATCGTGGCTGCCATTGTCTTCTTCGCGATCGTGAAGCCGATGAACTGGCTGATCGAACGCTCCCACAGGGAGCCCACCCCCGACCCGACCACGCGAAAGTGCCCCGAATGCCTCAGCGAAGTGCCCATCGCAGCGCGCCGCTGCTCGTTCTGCACTTCGCCGCTGGTGGCGTGAGCCGGGCGGACCGGAATTTGCGCACTTCACGTCTCACTCTTCGTGCTCTTCGCGCCCTTAACGGTTAGCCTTCCCCCGGGGTAGCCGCAAATGCCGGGGATCATCACGCTCTTGGACAAGGAATGCACGGCAAAGGTGCGCGCCATTCAGGACCTGATGGCGCAGGACTTCGGCGTGCGCCGGAGCTATCCCGGTGATGTGCCGCACTTCACCTATCACCTGGCCGAGAGCTACGACGTCGACAGCGTGCTGCGCGTGGTTGAGCACATCGCCAGCGCGACCAAACCCTTCTCTGTCGCCACAAGCGGTTTTGGCGTGTTCACGGGAGCCAAGCCCACGCTCTACATCCCGATCGCTTGCGGCGGTGCCCTTGCCTCGCTGCACGAATGCATTTGCAAGGAGATGGCTCTTGCGGGTCAGGTGAACATCCCCTACTACCGCGCCGGTCGCCTGCTCCCGCACATCACCATCGCCCAGGGCAACGTGCCGCCGGCGATGCTCCCGGACCTGCTGGCCTGGCTCGCCGAAACGGACTTCTCGTGGGACGTCCCGGTAACCAATCTTGCGGTCGCGGAACAGACGCTCACCGGTGTGTACGTCTTTGAACGCTGGGAACTCAAGTAACAGGCTTCGCGCCCTTCGCCGCCTCGCTCCGGTATCATCTGCCGCATATCACTCTCCTCCAGGAGTTTCTCTTTGCGCTTTAGCTTTTGGCCCGGCCCCAACAACAGCTGGCAGGACGTGCTCACCCTCTCCCAGCACGCCGAACAGACCGGCTGGCACGGCGTCTACTTCGCGGACCATTTCATGCCCAATGCGGCCGATACCAGTGGCCCGAACCTCGAGTGCTTCACCGTGCTGGCCGCGCTGGCGGTTGCAGTGCCGCGCGTGCGGCTGGGCTCGCTCGTCGCCGGCAATACCTACCGAAACCCCGCCGTGCTCGCCAAGATGGCTGCCAACATCGACATCATCAGCGGCGGCCGGCTTGTCCTTGGGCTTGGCGCCGGCTGGCAGGAGAACGAACACGCGGCCTACGACATCCCCTTCTATACGCTCGGCGGCCGCCTTCGGCGCCTCGAAGAGGCGTGCCAGGTCGTCACCGGGCTGTTCGCGAATCCCCAGACGACGCTCGAAGGCAAGTACTACGCCCTCAAAGATGCCCCGCTTGCTCCCAAACCCACGCAGACGAAAGTGCCGCTGCTCATCGGCGGCGGCGGCGAAAAGGTCACGATGCGGATCGCCGCCACCTACGCCGACGAATGGAATACCTGGGGCGTGCCCGAACACCTCAAGCAGAAGATGGGTGTGCTGGACCAGCACTGCCGCGACCTCGGCCGCGACCCCAAATCGCTCAAGCGCTCGGCCCAGGCCATGGTCGTGCTCACGGATGACCCCGAGCGGCTCGAACGCATGCGTGGCGCAGGCGGCTTTGCCGTCATCGGTGGCACGGCCAAGCAGACCCAGGCGACGCTCCAGGAGTACATCGATGCAGGGCTCGACGAATTCATCGTCCCCGACTTCAACCTCGGCCGAACCGTCGAGCAGAAGATCGCCCAGATGGACGCGTTAACCAACGAGGTCTTTTCCGCGTTCAAGTAGGGGCGCGGCGACTAACCGCCAAGGACGCCAAGAGCGCCAAGGGAATTGTTCGGATGCTCTGCCAGGGCAAAGGAGGGGTTCGTCCCCGCGCGTCACGACTTCACGAATCGCGACCAGCCCTACGAAGATCTTGGCGTCCCTGGCGCTCTTGGCGGTTAGACGTGCCCAGGTGGTGGAAAGAATGCGGCGCGTAGTGGTTTACGGGAATTCCGGCTCGGGGAAGTCGACGCTTGGCCGCGCGCTCGCCGAACGCCTTGGCGTGCCATTTATTGAACTCGATGCCATCTACCATGCGCGTGCCAACTGGGACGACCTTTCGCGCGAGGAGTTTCGGGCACGCGTCCTCGAAGTGCTGGCGGAGAACCCGGACGGCTGGGTCATCGATGGCAACTACAGCGCCGCCCGCGACCTCATCCTGCCGCTCGCCGATACCGCCATCTGGTTGAAGCTGCCATTCGGCGTCGTCTATTGGCGGCTGTGGAAGCGCACGCTCGGCCGCATGCGCCGTCACGAGCTGCTCTGGGGCACAAACCGCGAGACAATTCATGACCAGTTCTTCAGTCGCGAATCAATCCTGCTCTGGGGCGTGACCCACTGGCGCAGCACCCGCCGCAACGTCGCCCGCGACCTCGCCACGATCCCGCACCATGCGAAGGTCATCACGCTCACCTCGCCGCGCGCGGCGGTGGCGCTGCTCCGCGCGGCCTGACATTCCCATTCCCGGTTCCCTGCCCTGTTCGCTGCTCCCTGTTCCCCGTTCCCTGTGCCGCGCGCACCATTCCCGGCTAGAATCTCGCCATACCAGACCGGAGCATCGTCAACGTGAAAATTGGACTCCAGATGTTTCCCGCCGATTACGCCCTCCCTGTCACCGAGCTCGGCAAGGCGGCGGAAGACCTCGGCTATGAATCCCTCTTCTTTCCCGAACACACGCACATCCCTTCCAGCAGGCTGACGCCCTGGCCGGGCGGCGCCCCCCTGCCGCTTGAGTACTCCCACACGCTCGACCCGTTCGTCGCGACTGCCGCGGTCGCGGCGGTCACCACCACGTTGCTCATCGGCACCGGCATCTGCCTCGTCATCGAACGCGACCCCATAACCCTCGCCAAGGAAGTTGCAAGCGTCGACTTCCTCAGCGGCGGACGCTTCCTCTTCGGCATTGGCGGCGGCTGGAATGTAGAGGAGATGGAAAACCATGGCACGCGTTACCCCGTCCGCTGGAAGCTGTTGCGCGAACGGATGCTCGCCATGAAGGAGATCTGGACGAAGGACGAAGCGGAATATCACGGCCAGTACGTGAACTTCGACCCCATCTGGTCGTGGCCCAAGCCCGCGCGCAAGCCGCATCCTCCGGTGCTGGTGGGCGGCGATGGCGCACGCACACTCGAACGCGTCATCGAATATGGCGACGAGTGGATGCCGATTGGCGGCCGCGGTGGCCACCACCTCGCCGAGCGCATCGCCGAGCTCCAGACGATGGCCAAGGCGGCTGGCCGTGAGCCGATCCCGGTCTCGATTTTCGGCGCACGGCCCGACAAGGAGACCGTCGAACATCTCGCCGAGATCGGCGTCAGCCGGGTCGTCTTTGGCGTCCGCCCGGCGCCGGCCGCGGAAGTGTTGCCCGCGATCAAGCGCTACGCCGAAGCCGTCGGGCTGTAGGCGATGCCGCGCCGCCGCAGCAAATACGGCCTCAGTTGGTCCTGGAAGCGGGCTTCCGGGCTGAGCGCGGCCAAGGGCCGTCTCAGCCGCCAGATTGGTATCCCGCTCACGCGCTCCGGCCGCCAGCGCAAAGCCGGGCGCATGATCGGCTGCGCCCTGCCGATGCTGCTGACCGTCGCGCTGGCGCTGCTCGCCGCCGGCAGCTAATCGACGTTGGGCGCTGGCTCGCGATGTTCGTTCGTCGCACCTCTCGCGAAGCTACCCAGCGCGCTCTTTTGGCGGCGGCTCCGCCTGGAGTGAACCCGCCGTGAGGCCGGTTGGCAGCCCTGCCGGGCCGGCGGCAGGCACGGGTACCCCCAGGTCTGGCGGGAGGGCGACGCGCTTCCCGGCGCCGATTCGCAAGTAGAGCAGCCCCGCCGCCAGCCCTCCCACACACAACACCGCGACAATCCGGATGCCTTCGCCCACGCCAAGGTCATCCGCAAGCACGCCGAAGATCGTGCCGCCGATGGGCGTCGTGCCGGCGAACAGCAGTTGATAGATGCTCATAATGCGTCCGCGCATCTGCGGCGGAGCCAACAGTTGCAGGCGCGTGTTGGCTGTCGTCTGGAAGACGATGCTGAACATCCCGAGCCCGATGACGACCGGCACCGCGAACCACCAACTGTTGGCGAAGCCGAGTGCGAACAGCAACACCGTGAGCCCCGTCGCCCCGATAAACAGCCGCGAAAGCGCAGGGCTCTTTCCCCGCGCCACCACAAGCCCCGCTACCACAGAGCCGACCCCCATCGCGGAGGTGAGCAGGCCAAACCCTCCCGGCCCGGAATGCAACGGATACTTCGCCACAAGCGGCAGCATGACCGTGAAGTTGTAGCCAAACGTCCCGACGATTCCCAGCACGATCACGATCACCGCAATGTCGCGGGTGGTGAGGGCATAGCGCACGCCCTCGACCAGTTGTGCCACCACCTTGCCAACCATCCGCGGCGGGACATCGAAGAATTCGGACTGATGCATGAGCAGCAACGCGCCGATGACGAACGCGAAGCTCACCGTGTTCACGTAGAGGCATCCAGCGACATCGATCGCGGCGATGGCGAATCCGCCAAGCGCCGGGCCGATGATGCGCGCGACGTTGAACTGGATGGAGTTCAAGGCGACCGCGTTCGAAATGTCCTCTGGCCCCACCATCTCCATGACGAACGCCTGGCGCGTCGGCACGTCCATCGCGCTCGCCGTGCCAAGTACGGCAGCGAGGACGTAGATCTCCCAGAGCGATATGAGGTGCGTCGAAACAAGCACGGCGAAGATGAGCGACTGGATCGCCATCGTGCCCTGCGTGATCGTGAGCATCTTCACCTTCGGCACGCGGTCCGCGAAGACGCCGCCGAAGAGGCTGAACAGCAGGATGGGCGTGAACTGCACGGCCGAGATCGTGCCGAGCGCGAGCGGCGAATTCGTCAGCCGCAGGACGAGCCAGTCCTGCGCAACGCGTTGCATCCACGTGCCGGTGACCGAGACAACCTGGCCCGACCAGTAGAGACGGTAGTTGTAGTTGCGAAACGCCCGGAATGTCGTGCCGACGCCGTGGGTGGCAGCTTGCGTCATGCCGGCGCCCCATCGGCCGACTCGGGCTCCGGCAAGGGTGGTTCCACGGCCCGGACACGTGCCGCAGCCGCGGCAATGCGTTCGAGCGCGAGCGTCACGGAATCGAGGTCGTTGCCCAGTTCCTCGGCCACGTGGACCAGGAACGGCCGCCAGGTGTCCGAAATTTCGCTCACCAG
>DATNET010000577.1:0-7556 GCA_035606745.1 Tepidiformaceae bacterium | reverse complement strand
CTACACCGTACCCCTCGAACGGCGATGGAAGTCGACCGAACGCGAGGCTCGCTCGACCGGGATGCTCTGGCTGGCGCTCACCCTCGCGTTCGAATTCGGGTTCGGAAAAGCGGTCGACCATAAGACCTGGCGCGAACTGCTCAAGGATTACAACCTCCTTCGTGGCCGCACATGGCCGCTCGTGCTGGCATTCGTGGCCGTACTGCCTTCCCTTGCCCGCGCCACCAGGCTTCGCGCGGGAGCGTGACGCGGGCCTGGGTTACTGTGAGAAGGCCGACACGCTTGCCAGGCGTGCCGAGCTCCGCACAGAGGACCACCATCACATGCCGGCTACCGACCTCGAAACCATCGTCTCGCTTTGTAAGCGCCGCGGCTTCATCTTCCCTGCTGCCGAGATTTACGGCGGGTTCGCAAACACCTACGACTACGGCCCGCTCGGCGTCGAGCTCAAGCGGAACATCCGGGATGCCTGGTGGCAGGCGATGGTTCGCGAACGTGACGACGTGGTCGGCCTGGATGCGGCACTGATTACGCACCCGCGCGTATGGGTGGCGAGCGGCCACGTCGCGACGTTCAACGACCCCCTGGTCGATTGCAAGAAGTGCCACCTGCGCTGGCGGCTGGACCACATCGAAGAAGGCCAATACGGACCGGTCAAGCGGGATGCGGCAGGCAACGTGCTCTGCCCGAACGACGGCGGCGAATTGACCGAGCCACGCCAGTTCAACCTGATGTTCAAAACGCAGATTGGCACCGTGGCGGACGACGCATCCATGGCCTTTCTGCCCCCGGAGACTGCTCAAGGCATCTTCATCAACTTCGAAAACGTTGTGAATTCCATGCGCCGAAAGCTGCCGTTCGGCATCGCCCAGACGCGCGTGAGCTTTCGCAACGAGATTACACCGGGAAAGTTCATCTTTCGCACGCTCGAATTCGAGCAGATGGAGATGGAATATTTCTGCTTCCCGCCGAAGGACCGCGAGAACCCGGCCGAATACCTCGCGCTGCACAAGGCGTGGATCGACGCGAGGCTGTCGTGGTATCGGGACACGCTCGGCATCGATGCATCCCGACTGCGCGTCCGTTACCACGAAAAGGAAGAGCTTTCGCACTACAGCGCTGCAACGGCTGACGTGGAATACCTCTTCCCGTGGGGGTGGGGCGAGCTCGAAGGCATCGCCGCGCGCACTGACTTCGACCTGACAGCCCATGGCAACGAGAGCGGACACCCGCTCACCTATTTCGACGAAGAGACGAAGGAGCACATCGTGCCGTGGGTCATCGAACCCGCCGCGGGCCTCACGCGCACCTTGGCCGTGACGATGCTCGAGGCGTACACCGAGGAACCGGACGAGAAGGGCGAAAAGCGAGTCGTTTTGAAGTTCCGGCCGAACGTCGCGCCGGTGAAGCTCGCCGTGCTGCCACTGTCCAAGAACGAAGCCCTTCGTCCGTTCGCGCGCAAAGTTTTCGACCTCGTGCGGCCGCTCTGGATGACCCAGTACGACGAAACGCAGTCGATCGGCCGCCGATATCGCCGCCAGGACGAGATTGGGACGCCGATATGCATCACGATCGACTTCCAATCGGTGGGCGAGGGTGGCCAACCGGGTGACGAGGCCGTGACGCTGCGCGACCGCGACACGCAGTCACAGGTGCGCGTCCCGCTCTCGAGCCTCGTGGCAACATTGCGCGAGCGGCTGCCCGGTTGCTGAAACTTCATCGCTTCCGTTTCGGGACGAACATCTCTACCCTTTCTGCGTGAGCGCTCTGCACGTAGGTGGCTTGCTCGTCGCCACTCCGAAGCTGGAAGACCCCAACTTCGCACGTGCCGTGATTTTCATCATTGCCCATGACGAAAACGGCGCGTTTGGCGTCATCCTGAACCGGCCGCTGAACCATGCCGTGCTCGCAGATGTGCTGCCGCAGTGGCACGGCGCGGCGGCTCCGCCAGCCGTGGCCTTTAGCGGCGGCCCCGTGGAACCCAACCGCGCGCTCGGTCTGGCGCGGCGAGCTGACCACGAGCCGATCCCCGGCTGGACACCCGTCGCGTGCGACTCTGGGCTGCTCGACCTTGAACTTGACCCACGCGAGCCGGGCCTCGGCCTTGCCGCCGTCCGGATCTATTCGGGATACGCCGGCTGGGGTAGCGGACAGCTCGAGCGCGAAATAGCGGATGACGCGTGGTTCGTGCTCGATGCTGTCCCGGGCGACCTCTTCAGTGCAGAGCCCGAGCGGCTTTTCCACGACGTGCTGCGTCGGCAGGCGGGCGCGCTCGCCATGTTCGCCCACTACCCGGCCGACCCACGAGTCAATTAGCGGCCGCCATCACGTGGGGCGCCATCAAGCAGCCAGTTGGAACCACTGCTTGGGCTCGCCGGTAACGCTTTCGACGAACGCGCGGGCACGCGCCAGCACAGATTCCATCCCGCCGCAGGCGGCTTCCAGGTCTGACAGTGCTTTCGGGAGCGCGGCGGCCGCGCAAGGGGTGCCTTCGTAGCCGCTATTCACCCCGAAATGCAGTGCCAACCGGTCGGCCATGGCAATCACTTCTGCGAGACCGTGGCGTTCGGCCTCGAACGAGCCATCGTGGTGGCTACCGATGGCCTCGGCAAGGTAGCCCGGGAAGTTCCAGCGTTCGGCCAGAGCACGGCCGACTTCTTCGTGGCTGAATCCCGTTTCGCGAGGTTCGACGTCGCGAAGCGGCTCACCGGTCACGCGGGCAAACTCCAATGCTCGGCCGAATTCGTAGGGCCGTGCCTGGCGCAGCGCGAGCCGGCCCACATCGTGGAGGATGCCAGCGGTAAAAGCGTCGTTCGGATTGCCGATGTTATACGCCCGGGCGGCGAATTCCGACGTGATCGCCACGGTCAGCGAGTGTCCCCAAAAGAGGTTCATGTCAAAACCGTCGATGGGCGCTCGCGGCCGCTTGAACGCATCGATGATGCTGGCCGCGACGGCCACCTTTCGGACTTGCTTGAACCCAAGGACAATGACAGCCTCCCGCACCGTCCCGAAGTGGCGAGTGAAGCCGTAGTAGGCGGAGTTGCTGATCTTGATAAGCTTGGCGCTCAGTGCCGGGTCCGTGGAGAGGATGGCCGCGAGTTCAGCAGCGCCGCCGGAATCGTCCTGCGCGAACTCGAGCACCCGCATGGCGACCGCGGGCACGACTGGCAGGTCGCCGATTTCGTCGAGCAGCTGGTCGGCCTTGGTTCCCACCCACGGATTGTCGGCGGGGCACGGCGACGGCTGAAGGCCGGATGCCCCTGTTGTGGAAACTCGCCGGGTCACTGCGCCTCGTCGTTGGGTGCGCGTGGCTCGTCCACGGCCGGCTTGCGTACCTTCAGACGGAAGCCCTCGGCGCCCACGATCTCCACTTGCTCACCGGCAGCAGCTGAGCCGCTTTCCAGTTCAGCCGCCCAGCGCTCGCCACGGATCACCACGAATCCGCGCGGACTCAGTGGCGTCCGGACTGTTGCTTGCCGGCCGATGAGTGCCGCCGTACCCATGGCGCCGGTGATCTGGTTGACCTGCCGAATAGTCCGTACGAAGGACACGACACCGGCGATAACGACAACCCCCGCAGCCGAATCGGCCAGCCAGCGCGGCAGGATGTGGTAGAGGCCGAGCACGATGAGTGCGGCCGCGGCAAGGACATATCCGAGCACCAACGAAGGGTATCAGGTTGGCCGGCCGCCCCAGCATCATCCCACTTCGGCGGAGCTGGACCTCTTCTCGTCACGCTCGGACAACGCGGTCATTTCCGCATCAACCGGCACACCGGAAACGCCCGGCATCGAACACGGGAGAGCCAGAGGCCAGCGAATCGAGGTCGGGCTGGAGCTCGGATGTCGCGAGCGCGAAGCCCTCGCCGGGGTGGCTGAGCGAACGTGCGAAAACCATTCCCACGACGTGTCCCGTGCTATCGACGAATGGACCACCAGAGTTACCCGGTTCAATGTCGCCTTCGAGCGCGAGTACGTCCCGCGTGACCGACGCGCTGTTGTAGATATCGAAGCCGTGGGCGGTCATCGGGCCATTCACGACGCCGCTCGCGATTCGTTCGGGACCGCCGTCTGGGTAACCGATGATCACGCCTTTAGTGCCGCGGGCGGCTGTCCCGAAAGTAAACGGTTTTGCGTCCATGTCCGGGACCCGCAGCACTGCGATATCGCTGTCAGGGTCGAACAGAATAATCTGTGCGGGCAACAGTTGGCCGTTGCCGGGCAGCCGGACTGATGTCTGCCGTGTGCCTGCGACGACGTGTGCGTTGGTCAGGATCTCGTGAGCCCCAACCGGGAAGCCACTGCCGGAAAGCGTACCGCCACAGCCCTGGCCCTCGACCTTCACAACGGCCGCGGCGGCCGCGCGCGCTGTGGCCGTGCCTGCAGATCCGGGATCGACCGACAGCGGCGAGGGTAAGGATGGCTCGATGCCGGTGAACACTCCCGAGCCAAACGCCTGCGAAAGCACCTGCTCGAAGCGAGTGAGAAACGCCGGCTGGACCGGGGCGAGTTCGTTGAGCTTGCGTACGACAGTCGATTGTTGGACCGCCGACGCGACAGCGTAATTGGGCCCGAGCGCGAGGCTTCGGGCCAGCATCAGTGCCGCGGCGAGGACCACTACGACCGAGACGACGACCCCGATGGCGCCGTCCAGAGCCGATGTGACCGCGAATTGGGAGAACGCCTGGCGGATTGGTGAGGAAACAGCGGTACCGACCGCCATGCCGATCCCCGCTGCGGCGAACACGACCAACACTGCAATCAGTGCACGCGATCCAAGCCGGGTGACATCGAAGTAGTCGATGATGTGCGGCGCCAGGGTCGCGCCGAGGATGAGGCCGGCGAAGAGGCCGAGGTACTGGCCTGCGGTGAGGGCGGCGCCACGGCGGTAGCCGTCGATGGCGGCGAGAAGCGCGATCCCTACGATGAGGATATCGACCAGGTTCACCTCGAACGCTCCGATCCGGCGTAGCGGCTCACAGGAGTGCCGGCTGTTCTTGGAGAAGGTCGGGAGAGTCGTTCTTCACGCTGTTAACCCGCGGCGACACTGCCCGTGCGACCAGAAGGTCATCGGGCGCGGGGACAAGGAGGCGGGCTGCGTCTTCCGCAGAAACGTTGCGCACATCCAGCCACGCGTCGACCGCATCCGGCGATATGACCGCGGGCATACGATCGTGGATCGGCTCGATGAGCGCGTTAGGCGCGGTCGTAACGATCGTGAAGGTGAGTTGCCATGGGCTTTCGCCATTGCCGCCGCTGGGCCCGGGTTTCCAAAAGTCGTAGAGTCCGGCGAAATAAATCAGCCCACCGCCCGGGCGGTGGTACCAGTACGGCTGGCGTCCCGTCTTGGGGCCGCTCCATTCGAAGAACCCATCGGCGGGGACGATGCAACGTCGGCGCTCGATTGCTTCGCGGTAGGCAGGCCGCTCGAGCAGGGTTTCAGCGCGCGCGTTAATCTGCCGGGATGCCACCTGAGCGGCCTTCTTTGGGTCCTTCATCCAGTGGTTGATAAGACCCCACTTCGCCAACACCACTTCGGGCTCTTCGAACTCCATGCGGGCGATTGGGTGCTCGTCCGTAGGCGCGATGTTGTAACGAGGCCGTGTACGGGGCAGCGATGAGACGGGCACCCCGAGATCGGCGGCGAGTGGCTCTAACTGCTCATCGGTCATGGTAAAGCGCCCGCACATGAACAGAGCGTAACAGCAGCATCATGCGTCTGCCGTGCCGATTCTGTGCCTGGACAGATCGCCGTGCTAACGGTCTTCCAACGGGCTGGCACCTGATTAGGCGATGCCCTACGCCCGATAATTGCCGTAGCACTCTGGAGATGAGTTCGTTGAGGGTCACCGCAGAGTCGAGCAACCATCCGCTCGATGCAAACCAGTTCTTCGCCAGCCCGCGCGGCCAGCGACTGCTCACAGCGGTCTCGGACAAGACGGGCATCGCCGCTTCGGACGTGAAGGCAAAGCTGCTCGGCGGCACCAGCTTGCAGGACCTTTTGAGGGCGAACCAGCTGACGTTCGCTGACATCCAGCAGGCGCTCCACAGCATGAGCAGCCGCTCGGACTCGGTAGGCGAACGAGGACCGTCCCATCCGTCCAAGGCGTCGGCAGCACACAACCCGCAGTCGGCGGCGGCCTATACGGAAGGTGGCGGGCGAGCCTTTGTTTCGCCCGAGCCGGGCCAAATCGACATCCGTGGATAGAACTTCGCGCTTCTTTCCCACCCGCGAGACAAACACGGGGGTTCGGCGTTCTCCCGCCTGAAAAACAGGCTGGACACGCTTGTACGGCTCTTTGTGAGCATCCCCTGATGCCGAACCTGAGGGAACCTCGGCCGGTATTTCCGTGGAATGGCCGCTGACCGGGACCAGCGGAGGACTCTAACATCCCGGCCATGAAGGGCCGATTCATCGTCCCCTGCCGTCTCGCCTGCCTGACCGCCAATGCAGCCGGCAACGCAATCGGGACGATCGCGATGTATGGGGTGCCCTGCGTACCGTTCCGATGTGCCTTTGATGTCCTGTTGGGCCTCGAAGCCGATGCGAGCGAGGCCGGCCGGCCGATTGACGTGGGCATCGAAGTGCGTTCACCGGATTGGGAACTCCTGTATTACCGCCCCGTCAGGCTCAGGCCTGGAACGCTTGGCGACCACGGCGAGCCGTGGGTGTGCTACCGGGCCGCCGCCGTCGGATTTACCGCCCGAAGCCTCGGTGACCACGAAATCCGTGCGTGCGCCGGCAGTTCAGTCCTCGCCGAGGCAGGGCTCAACGTCTTTCTTCAGGGCCACCCTCGTCGGTGACAATCGCGGCGGCACCCACGTCATGCGTACGGGACCTCGCGCAGCGCATCCTCGCCCCCGAGAGTGATTTTGCCAGTGTTCACCGCAAGTGATCCGTCGCCGTTCACCGTCAGGTCCATCGTGTCCATCGAACGAGGCGCGGGTCCGAACACGCGGACGCCGGCGTGTGAGTATGTCGACCCATGACACGGGCATCGGAACCAGCCGATGATCCCGGGGAAAGAGACCGTTGCCCCATCGAACGTTGCGTTCCACGGGACGGTGCACCCGAGATGCGGGCATTTCCAGTAAAGGGCGAGCAACCCCCCGGTGGCGCCAGAACCGAGGACATCGCCCTGGGCGCCAGAATTGTTCGACAGCCAAAACTTCCCGGCCGTGATGCGCGCCGGGGCGTCCCCTGGGGCCGGGACCTGGGCCTTCGAGACGATGACGGTCCCCCCGAAGCCGGTGGGCTTGCGGAGATTGAAGAAGCCAAGGAACGAGGCAACGAACGCCCCGAGCGTGAGCGTGAGCCCGGCAAATGCGCCCACTCGCATGAAAGAGCGACGCGAGATTTTGCGCGCCTCCACCTGGCGTGCGCGTTCGATCTGGCCAGGCCGGGCGGACGCCCGCGCCTCAGTCTCTGGTTTGGGGCTCACTGCCACGACTTTCTCCTTTCGAGCACCAGGGGCCGAAAGGACCGCGGCCAGGAGCAGGCAGACAATCGCACTCGACTCGCCGCGCGGCCTCCGATGCGTGTGCTCCACTTCT
>DATNET010000566.1:0-2588 GCA_035606745.1 Tepidiformaceae bacterium | reverse complement strand
GTCGGCGTCGCAGGGCTTGCACTTCAAACGCAGCGGAATCCTCGCATTCGAAGCTGAGCAGCCGTTCGACGTTGTCTTTTCGAACGCGGCGCTGCAATGGATCGACGGACACGACTCCCTGTTCGACCACCTCAATGGCCTCGTTGCACCCGGTGGCCAGCTGGCCGTGCAGATGCCTGCGAACAACGACCATCCCTCCCATGTGGTCGCGCACGCCGTGGCGCGGGAGGAGCCGTTTGCCTCAGCGATGGGCGGCTACGCGCGCGAGTGGCCCGTCCGGCCTCCGGAGTGGTACGCAGAGAAGCTCGACCGGCTGGGCTTCGAAGGGCTGAACGTGCGTCTCCAGGTGTACGTGCACCATCTCGAATCGCGGGAGGGTGTGGTGGAGTGGGTGAAGGGCTCGCTACTGACCGACTACGAGAAACGTATGCCGCCAGAGCTCTACCAGCGCTTCCTCGAGCGCTACCGTTCGGCACTGCTTCCACAGCTTTCGGAGGCCCGGCCGTTCTTCTACCCGTTCAAACGAATCCTCATCTGGGGCCGAAGGGGGTAGTGCACTGGGTCAGTCGGCCGTGAAGCCGTTCGTGCGATGCGTGCCGTCGCAGAACGGCTTGTGTGCCGAACCGCCGCACCGGCACAGCACGACGCGGGTGTCGTGCCGTGCGAGTGTGCCATCGGAGGAGCGGATGTCGAGGTCGCCCCGCAAGGCAAGGGGTCCGTTGCGCAGCGCCGTTATCGTTGCGGGGACGTCCGCGGTCTCATCTGGCCCACCGTCCAGCCGGTGATACTGGAGGGCGCCGCTGGGACACGCGCGCACCTGCTGGGCCGTCTCGTCGGCGGAGGCCCCATCGACGAGGATCCATGGCCTTCGATTGACATCGAACACGCCGGGGAGCTGGCGGATGCAGTACTGGGCGTGGACGCAGATGTCGGCGTCGAAGCTCACTTCGATGTGGTCGTTGCGGTAGCTCTTGGCGGTCATTGATGCCCCCGGCCTAACTGGTGTATGTCGATCGTAGCAGCCGGGGGAAGCCGTTGTTCCTTAGCGGCCTTTCCACTGGGGGTCGCGCTTTTCGAGGAACGCGCGCACGCCTTCTTTGAAATCCTCGCTGGCGAACATGCGGTTGATGGTGGCCGTGCTGTCCTTGAGGTGTTCTTGTGGGTCGCGGGCGATGCTGCGATACAACAGCCGCTTCACTTCAGCGGTGGCGAGCGGGCCGCCTTTCGACACCTGGTGCGCGACGGCCATGGAGCGGTCGAGGAGATCGGCGTCGGGCACGACCTCCATGACGTAGCCGATCTCCCTGGCCCGCGCCGCGGGAATGATCTCACCGGAGTAGAGCAGATACGCGGCGTTCTGGAGGCCGACGATACGCGACAGCAGCCACGTCCCGGCAGCGGTGTCGGGCACCAGCCCCCTATGGACGAACACCCAGCCGAAGCGGGCCGATTCGCCGGCAATACGGATGTCGCACTGCGACGTGAACTCGACACCAAGCCCCACGGCGGCGCCGTTGACCGCACAGACTGTGGGCTTTGCGATCGAGGCGAATGTCCAGGGCGCCGGACGGCTCAGGTCGTAGGAGTCCCCATAGGCTTCGGCCCGGCCGGTCGACGGTGGCGTTGACGAAAGCTGCTGGAGGTCGGTCCCGGCGCTGAACGCGCGACCGGTGCCGGTGAGCACGACGGCGCGGACGCGTTCATCGCTGCCAGCCGAGCGGACGGCGTCCTCGATCTCGACCAGCATTTCGTAGGTGATGGCGTTCATCTTTTCGGGGCGGTTGAAGCGCATGAGGCCGATGTGGCCATCGATCACGTATTCGAAATCAGGCATGGGGCGATTGTGGCCGGTCGGCGGGCGGATGTCGATTCCCTAAGTTGGGCCCGCCAGTTGACCGCCATCCACGGGGATGACCGCGCCAGTGATGTACGAAGCGAAGCCGGAACAAAGCCAAACGGCCGCGTTCGCGACCTCTTCCGCCAGCCCGATGCGGCCCATCGGCACGGCGCGGTTGACCTGCTCCCGGGCTGCCTCGGGCACTGCCGCCAGGCGCTCGGTGAGGATAGGGCCGGGCGCGAGGACGTTTACGCGGATGTTGTTCGGCGCGTATTCGAGGGCCGCGCTTTTGGTCAGGCCGATGATGCCGTGCTTCGCGGCGGAATAGTCGGAGAGGCCGCGCACCCCCCGAAGGCCCGCGGTTGAGGCCATGTTGACGATTGAACCGCCGCCGTTTTCGAGCATGGCGCGAATCTCTTCTTGCATGCACAGAAATGTGCCGAACAGGCTCGCGCGCGTGACGCGCTCGTACTCGTCGATAGGGAGCTCTGCCAATGGGATCGGCGGGTGGCTCAAACCGGCGTTGTTGAAGGCGGCGTCGACATGGCCGAAGTGTTCGAGCGAGCGGGACAACAAGAGCTGGACAGCATTCGGGTCGCCGACGTCTGTAGGCACAGCTAACGCCGAACCGCCATCGGCCGAGACCTTCGCGACGAGCGCTTCAAGCGCGTTGCCGTCGCGCGCGGCGAGTACGACCGAAGCTCCGGCCGCGGTGAACGCGCGGACGGCGGCGGCCCCGATTCCGCCGCTG
>DATNET010000564.1:0-2085 GCA_035606745.1 Tepidiformaceae bacterium | reverse complement strand
GGGCGCCGACCCAGGGCGCGCCGGCTTCGGAGTAGCGATTTTGGATTTTGGATTTGGCCGCGCCGCCGTTCAGCCGCCGGCTCCCCTGCGCAGCAGCGGGGCTGCGGCCTCGTGGTCGCCGTACTGACGTAGCTTTGGCGTGCTTCGCGGTTAACCGCCTCCGCCAGCAAGATCGCGCCGGCCCTGGGCGCTGGCGAGCGCGGCGTGGTTGAGGATGTTCTGGGCCATCGTCGATGATTCGAGCTTTGAGCGGGCGCCGTAGAGCTCTGCTCGCAGGGCATGCGCGGCGTTCGAGCCCGGCTCGGCGATGACGGCGAATTCGATGAGATGGCAAGCCATGCGCAGGTTGCCTTCGCCCTGCAGGGCCGCGGCCCGTTCGAGCACGGCATCGATGCCCCCGGCCAGCGCTACCCACTCGGTGGCCTGCTCGGTGCGCGGGGCTGGTAGGAGGTTGTCCGGTTCGCCGTCGTACCAGCCGCCATAAAGCCGCCACACGTTGCGGACAAGGAATTGTGGGTCGTCGTAAATCGGCCGCAGATAGGGTTTGTCGAGCAGCCGTCGCGGTACTTCGACCGAGTGGATCACGGTATCGAGCGTCGCGCCGGTGTTCATGAGCGCGAGCACCTGTGATTCGATGAGCTCCAGCAGTTCGGCGGTGTCGGTGAGCGCCTGGCGGATGCGGTCTGCACCGAAGATCGGCAGGCCATGCCCCGGGAGCAAGAGTTCCGCGCCGAGCCCTGCCATTTGCCGTAGCGCCTGCGCCCATTCGCCCGCGTAACGCTGCACCTTTTGGGGGTTGCCCGCGTTCGGCGTGGCCCAAATGAAGAGGTCGCCGGGGTGAAGAAGCTTGCGTTCGGGGCACCAGGTCCACGTCCCATCGTCCGTTTCGCCCCGCCCATGGGTGAGTTCGAACGTGAGGTGGCCGGCGCGAAACGTCGCCTTCGTGTCGTAGGTGACGTCCGGGTAGCGATACTGGTCGGGCCATCGAAAGCGTTCAAGCGGGAGCGCGAACTGGCGCTTATTGATTGCAGTGTTCCAGCCGAGCGTCTTCTTGTAGCGGTCGAGGTTCGAAGCGATGAGCGCATGGCCGTAGACGAGCGGCCGGGCCCAGCGGCGAGTCTCCGCTTCCTGGTCGAACGGCCCGACGCCAAAGATGTGGTCCACGTGGTGGTGCGAAAAGACGGCGGCACGAAGCGGCGTCTCCGGGCGCCACTGGCGGACGGCGGCGTGCAGCGTGACGATGTCGTTGACCGCGCCGGTATCGAGCATGACGAGGCCGTCGCCGGTATCGATGGTGTTGGCGCTGGCGATGCCCTTGTAGAACAGCACACCATCGGCGAGCTCCTCGCCCTCGGGGAAGCGGCTATGGACGGGATGGGTTTCGGGAGTCGGAGGCTCTCCATTCCAGAGTGCTTCGGCGAGATCGCGGATGCGGGGCATGGGCTGCTCCTGGGGTTGGTGGGGCTCGGCTCGCCGAGTCTACTCCTGATAGATGTGCTGAAGCAGTTCCCTCGCGACCCACCGCTGAGGATAGCCTGCGACGAGTGGTTCCAGAATCCCAAGTGAGCTGAGCGTGTCGATGGCCGCGCGCGCTGTCTTGTATTCCTTGCGAGTATAAGTCGCGACTTCGGAGACAGTGACATAGACCTGTTCCATCACGAAATCCAGCGCCGTGAGCGAAGCCTGGGTCCGTGAGCGGGAACGCACCAGTTCCGCGTAGTGCTGCCGCAAGTTCAGAATCGCTTCCACTCGATGCCGCGAATCAACTGCTTGAAAATGGATGGCACGAAGGAAGAACCGCACCCATCCGAGCCAATCTCCTTCGGTACTGACACGCTTGAGCCGTGCAACGTACTCCTCGTGGTGAGCTTCGAAGAAGGAACTCAAGTAGATGATCGGACGGTCAATGACTTCGTGGCCAAGGAGGTATACCGGAATTAGCAGGCGTCCTAGCCGGCCATTGCCGTCTTCGAACGGGTGAATGGTCTCAAACTGGTAGTGCAATACGGCGCAGGCTGCAAGCGGGCCGAACACTGGCTGCGATGTTGCGAATTCGGCCAAATTCGCCATAAGGGCTGCCACATG
>DATNET010000557.1:0-3601 GCA_035606745.1 Tepidiformaceae bacterium | reverse complement strand
GCCGCTGCCGTCGTCGCCTCGGCAGATCCAGGCGCGGCGCAGTTCTGGCAACAAGCCGTTTCGGGAGGAACGTTTCGGGCGTACACCTCCGGCGATGTCATTGGCGTGGAGCTGGCGGGAGCGCTCAAGAATGTGGTCGCTATCGCGGCTGGTGTCGCCTGGGGACTTGGATTCGGTGCGAATACCGTGGCGGCCATCATGACTCGCGGCCTGGCGGAGATATCGAGGCTGGGCATTGCGCTGGGCGCGGAGGCCTCAACGTTCCAGGGGCTCGCCGGAATCGGCGACCTTTCGGCAACGTGCTTCTCCCCTCTTAGCCGGAACCGGCAGCTCGGCGAGTTGCTGGCCGCCGGCTACTCCATAACGGAAGCCCAGCGGAGTATTGGCCAGGCCGTCGAAGGTCGTGCTACGGCGCCAGTTGCCGTCGTGTTGGCTCGACGCGCGCACGTGGAAATGCCCATCGCTGAACACGTCACCGCACTGCTCGAGGGTTCTGAATCGGTTATTGAGGCCATGGGGGCGCTGCTCGAACGCCCGTTGACCGCTGAGGGCCAGTGATACACTGGCAACATGCCAACTGCAGCTGCACGCGAGTTTTCCAGCGTCCTCCAACGCCTGCCTGAGGGGCATGTTCCCACGGGGGCCGAGATGACCGTGTTCTCCGGGCTGAGTCGAGCCGAGACGGCCCAGCTCCGGCCCGAATGGCAGCGGCTCGCCGAGTCCCAACGCGAATTGCTTATGACCATCGCCGCCGTGCTCGCCCCGGAGAGCGTCGACTACGATTTTTCCGCACTTGCCAGCATCGCCCTCGATGACACGTCGCCGCGCGTTCGCGAACATGCGGCCGAGATCCTGTTTGAATCCACCGACGCCACCATCGGCGCCCGCCTGGCCCAAATGCTGCGGGAAGACCCGGATGCTGCGGTGAGGGCCGCCGCCGCTGCATCGTTGAAGCAGTTCGTCACGTTGCGCGAATTCGAGGCGATGGACGCCGCTGCCGGGGATGCCATCGTCGATGCGCTGAGATCGACCGCGGGAGATACGGCCGAAGAGCTTGCCGCCCGCGCCAACGCGATCGAGTCGCTCGGGCCGCGCTCCTTGCCGTTCGTGCCGATGCTGATTGAAGACGCCTACACCGCCGACGAACGCGAACTTCGGCTTGCCGCCGTACGGGCGATGGGTGACACCGCTGACGAGCGCTGGGTGGAATACCTGCTTGAGCAGTTCTACGCCGAAGACCCTGAATTCCGCTTCGCCGCAGCACTCTCGGCCGGTGAGATCGGCTCCGAGGATGCCGTAGAGCCGCTCGCCGAGTTACTCAAAGACCCGGACCTCGATGTCGTATTGGGTGCGATTGGCGCACTCGCCGAAATTGCTGGTGAAGAGGCCGTGCGGTCACTCCGGGCGTTCGAACGGCACGCTCCGGAAGAGGTTGCGGCGGTGCTCAGAGAGGCTGTCGAACTCGCCGTCGAAAGCACGCCGGGTCTCGACCTTGAGGCGCTCGACGAAGAGGCCGACCGTGACGAGTTCGACGAGATTGACTACGAAGCCGCTGAATTCGACGAGCCAGATTTCGAATGAGCGCCCGTCTACCGGTGCAGGACGCCCTCTCGGCCGGTGGCGTCGTGTGGCGGCGTACCTCGGCGGGCGACGTTGAGGTGGTCGTCTGCGGCAGCCGCGCGGAGCAGGCGTGGATGCTTCCTAAGGGAACGCCTGATCCAGGCGAGGAGATTGAGGAGACGGCCCTTCGTGAAGTGCGCGAGGAGACCGGGCTCGAAGTGGCGCTTGGCGAGCCCCTCGGCGCGATCAGTTACTGGTTTACCTTCGGCGGCGTCCGGTTCCACAAGCAGGTGTTCCACTGGCTGATGGAGCCCACCGGGGGAGATACCGCGAACCACGACCACGAGTTCGCCGACGTCTGTTGGATGCCGCTTGCGGAAGCCCACCGGAGAGTGCTTTACGACAACCAGCGGGGTGTCCTCGCTGAGGCCGCACGGCGGCTGGGGGTGGCGTTATGAGCGACGCCGGCCCGGCTGGCACCGATGCACTCACGGAGCAGCTCGTGGTGGCCCGGTCGTCGCGGTTGCGCATTCGGCACAAGGTCCACGCCGACGCCATTGACGACTTTACGTGGGCGCGCGACCCCGAGATTGCGAGGTTCAATGGCACGACCCCTCGCGATCAGACGCTGGCCGCTTTCCTCGCCGAGTTCGATTACGACCTCGCGTTTGGGCCGCCGACCCGCCGGCAGTTCGCCATCGAAAGCGTGGACGGCGTCCACATTGGCACCGTGATGTTCTACAACGCCAGCTATGCGGGCGCATCGGCGGAGCTCGGCATGACCATCGGCCCAATCGAGTACCGGGACTGTGGCTACGGGCGCGAAGCCGCTATCGCGTTCCTCCGCTTTGCGTGGGAGACGTACCCCTTCCGATCCTTCTACCTCCATACGCTCGCCTGGAACGAGCGCGCCCAGCGCAGCTTCGCGGCAGCGGGGTTCGCACCTTCCGCCGAGAGCCGGCGCAATGGTGAACTGTTCGTCAGGATGGAAGCACGGCGGGAGTGGTGGCTCTTACGCGATATCGAGGGCGCGTTCGAGACTGCTGAGCGCGCGTCCGTTCCCTGACGGGTGCGGCCGAGGCTCCTGAGTCAGGCTGCGCAGCAACCGTCCTGTCACGCTGCGTTTTTCGTTCGTCCACCGCAATGAGAACTAACGAAATCAGGGGGAATGCCGACACTGATCGTAGAGCAGGTTTTCTGCCGCGTGTGCGGCGGGATTGCTGCAGGATGGTGCGATGGAGCAGACATATCCCGGGAGTGGCGGAAACCTTGCGTTTGCTCCAGCCTACGGCGAGCCAGCGCCGCGCCAGGTGACGCGCGGCCCACAGCCGCTCCGTAGTCTTCCCGTGTTGCCCCCCGCACCCGACCACATTCGCGACCTGGGTCTGCCAGACCGATTCCTGGAAGACCTGGTCCTCAAAACGCTTTATCGCCTGGCGCTGCCGACGCCGGTGGGTGTGGCCAACGCGCTCCGCGTCACTCCCGGCGTCGCGCGCGAGGCGATTGATGAATTGAAGCGGCAGCGACTTGTGGAGACGACTGCCGCCTCCGGCCGCCTCGAATCCGAGTGGCAGTACCGCCTCACGGAACTGGGGATGCACGAAGCCGAAAACGCCTTCGAGCGCAGTAAGTACGTCGGCCCGGCCCCAGTCCCAATCCAGGACTACTTCCTGAGCCTCGAGGGCGACACCGAGGTGGGCGCGCCCGATCCGGTTCGACTTGCCCGTGCGCTACAGCAGTTGGTACTCGCGCGCGACGTGGTTGCTAAGGTGTGCCTCGCACTAACGTCTGGCCGGCCAGCGATGCTCTGGGGAGCGCCGGGGAACGGTAAAACCACGATCCTGGAGTTGTGCAGCGAAGCTATCCACGGCGTCACCCTGTTGCCCGTCTGCGTCTACGTGAGCGGCCACATCATCAGGCTCTTCGACGACCTCGTACACGTCGCTGTCGAAGGGGATGACGCGGCGGACACATACGAGCCCGTCGACCACCGTTGGCTGCGCATTCGACGTCCGTTCGTGTTCGTTGGGGGCGAACTTCG
>DATNET010000550.1:0-6302 GCA_035606745.1 Tepidiformaceae bacterium | reverse complement strand
TACGTTTCTACGACATCGCCACCGCGTTCCCCGGGCGGCAACGCATCGAGTAGCGCCTGCCACTGATCCGGAAAGAACATGGAGAGCCCACCGCGGAAGAGCCAGTCGAGTTCCTTGTATCGTCCGGTCGAGACGCCGAAGAGGACCAGCTCCGTGACCCGCTCTGGATGTGACTCCGCGTACGCGAGCGCCAGCACGCTACCCCATGAGCCACCGAGCACGAGCCACCGTTCTACTCCGAGGCGGTTGCGGAGACGTTCGATGTCCGCAATCTGACTCGCCGTATTGTTGTTCGCCAGGCTGGTGGCCGGGTCGCTGGCGTTCGGCGTGCTGCGGCCGCAATTGCGCTGGTCGAACAGCACGACCCGATAGACGGACGGGTCGAAAAGGCGCCGGTGCCATGGCGTACATCCTGACCCCGGCCCGCCGTGCAGGACTACGGCCGGACGTCCATCGGGATTGCCGCACGTTTCCCAGTACAGGAAGTTGTCGTTGTCAACGTCCAGCATCCCGTGATCGTACGGTTCAATGTGCGGGTAGAGGTCGGTCATCTGAATGCTCACGGCTGCGGGGCAGCTAGCCCCGCAGTTGCCAGCCGATGAATGGCTCTTCCGTTTCGACTTCCATCGCGCCGAGGAACTTCGCCGTCATGAGGTAGAAGCCAGTGAGGAGATTGATTCCCACGATCGTCGACGGAGGGTAGTGCGCCGCCATAGCGTCGTGCGCCTCAGCGGTGGGATGATCGCCTGCCGCGAGCGCGTCGATGTAGCCGAACATGGCCTTTTGGGCACCGGAAAACTCGCCGCTGAGTTCCCAGTTGTAGAGCGCCAGGATTTGCTCGTCCGTGACTCCAACACCCCGGCCGATGCGGACGTGCTGGTGCCATTCGTATGGGCTCTGCGCGAGGATGGCGGCCCGAAGAATTGCCAGCTCGCGAGTCCTGGTGTCGACTCCGCAGTCGTTCCAAAGGCTCGTACCGAGACGGAGGTAGCTGCGCCACAGCGCAGGATTGTTGGACATCGTGCGAAAGATGTTTGCCACTTTCCCGTTCGTTTCGTTGCGGTCCCAGACGTATCGCAACTCTTCGGGAATGTCTTCGCGGGTGGTAAGTGGAAGGCGAGACATGCGGACCTCCAGGCGGGATTGTCCCGCGAGTGTACGCGCTTATCGCCGGCGCAACGGCTCCGCCTCGCTTCGTAGGGTCGCCCGCCGCCAGTTTGTCGCGATGATCGTCGCGACCGCGCACGTACCGATCGCCGCGGTGTTGAGGGCGCCTTCGCCGTAGCCAGTCGCAGCGCGCAGCAGCAACTCAAACGCGCACCAGACAACGGCGGGCCAGGCCACCAGGGCCGTGAGCCAGTAGAACTGTGAGCGAGCCGCTGTCCATGCCTTCACGCCGCGGCTCGCCCGGTCGCCTGCTCGATAAGCTGGATGAACGCGACCGCAATGTCAGGGTCGAACTGCGAGCCTCGTCCTTCTTCAATCTGTTCGATCGCCTGTTCGATTGTCAGGCCGCGCCGGTACGGGCGGTCGGTCGTCATCGCGCTGTAGGCGTCCGCAAGCGAGAAGAGGCGAGTGGGAAGACTGATCTGCTCGTGCCGAAGCCCGCCAGGATAGCCCGTACCATCGAACCGCTCGTGGTGATGGCGGACGAGGTGGACGACCGTGTCGTAATCCGTCACGGCTGCCGTTATCGCGGCGCCGATGACCGGGTGTTCCTCCATCGCTCTTCGCTCATCCGGCGTCAGCGGCCCCGGCTTCCGCAGGATTTCATCCGGTACGACGATTTTGCCGAGGTCGTGGATTGGCCCCCCGATAGTGATGGCGCTCAGCATCTCCGGGCTCACGTCGAACCGTTCGGCGAGGTCCGTCGCGAGTTGTGTGGCGTGGTCGCTGTGGAATCGCGTGTAACTGTCGCGGCGGTCGATCGCTTTGACGAGGCTGCGGAGGGATTTCAGGTTGTTCACTTTGAGCAACGCGGCGTCCGGCAGCGCACTCGAGCGGCCGGTGTCCCCAAGTGAGGGAGACACGGCCTTGTCCACGTACATTCGCTCCTCGGCTTCGGCGATCAGGTCTCGCGGCGATTCATATCCCCGATACGACGCCATTCCAAGGCTGATGCGCGTCGGCACGGTCACGTGGGCCCCATTGACCACCTCGATGTGGGAGACCTCGGTGCGAACGCGATCCAGAGCTTCGCGGGCCTCCAATTCTGTGGCTTCTGGAAACACTGCGACGAATTCATCGCCGCCAAAGCGGCCGTAGACCGCCGGCTCGGCGATGTGGGTCGCAAGTGCGGTGACGACGCGCTTCAGCACGTGGTCGCCTTGCTCATGTCCGACGAAGTCGTTCAGCAGCTTGAAGTTGTCGATATCGAGGTAGGCGACGGTCAGTGGGCGGCCACTCGATGCGGATGCGCTGACGGCATCGATGATGAATTCGTCGATGAAGCGCCGATTCGGAGAGCCCGTCAGCGCGTCCGTATAGGCCAGCTGTCGATAAGCCGCCGCCTGTTCCGCTTCCAGCCTTCGGGCGCGGTTGTCGACCGCCTTGTTGAGCATGTGCCAGAGAATGTCGGCATCGAACGGCTTGCCAAGAAAGTCGTCCGCGCCAGCCTTCATCGATCGAACGGCCACATCGACATCGACAAAGCCGGTGATGGCAACAATCCCCGTTGCTGGCGCCACCACCCGCGCACGGCTGATGACATCTAGTCCGGACATATCGGGCAGGCTGATGTCCGCGGCAACGGCATCGAAGCTGCGCACGCAGAGTTCGTTAAGAGCGGCCTGGCCCGAACGGACGACCGTCACGTTTTCGGTGTACTGGCTCAAAACGAGTTGAATCAGCCGCCCGAGCGCTTCGTCGTCCTCGATGACCAGCACCCGGAGGGGGGCGCCTTTGATCCGAGGCGATTGCGGTTCCATTGATTAGGTTAACGACCAACAATGGTTGTTCGGGAGTGACGATTCAGAGGAAACGCCGGCCCGCGAGACCCTTACCTGCAACCGTTCCGCCGCCTAACGCTCCTTCACCCAAATGCGGCCGGCCACCTGCGTCCCCATCACCACCGAACGGTCTTTGACCCGCGCCGTCACTGTTCCACGGTAGGGCGCAACGGATTCGAGGACGACCGTTTCGCCCGGTCGAATGCCTTCATCATCGAAAAACTGGAGAAGCTGCTCGTCCTCTTCGAACACGCGGTCGACTTCAACGGCCACTCCCTGGGCAATATCGGCCAACGTGACCATCGAGAGGCGGCGGGACGTCCCCACGCCAGGGACAGGGATGGGATAGCCAAACGGGCTTCGGCTCGGACGCCCAAGCGTCTCGAACAGCTGCGGCTCAGTCACGTCACTCAAGCCGTGCTCCAACAGGTGTGCCTCTTCGTACGCGCGCCACCACGCGACTTTCAGGACATCGGTAATCAGGCACTCGGCGAGCCGGTGACGGCGCACCATCTGTTCCGCCCGCCGCAAGCCCTCCGGCGTGAGATGAATGACCTTGCGGGAGTCGATGGTCACGAGGCCATCGCGGAGGAGACGCTTCAGCATCCCTGCTACCGAAGGAGGCGTGACATCTAGCCGGTCCGCGAGCCGCACGGCGATCACATCCTGGCCTTCATCGTGGTGGAGCCGGTAGATAGCCGTGAGATAATCGTCGCTGGCAACATTAGATACCTGCTTGGGCATAGAAGAGATGTTACATGCGGAAAGCGAAAGACGAAGCTGAACGCAGCCGAACTGTGGCGGCCGCCTCGACACCTCGCCGGGCTTGGCCGGTGTCGTTGACCAGGGTGGAAGCGGCGACGCCATCTCCGAGCCGTTCCGGAGGTTGCCCAGAAGTTCACGAAACTTCGTGCGAAGCAAACTTACCAGACGGTAGAAATTCGCTTCCAATGAGGCCCAATCAGGGGTAGACTACGGGCGTTATCGATGATGAGGAGTGTCCATTCCTATGGCCGCCAACCCTGTGACGGAATCTGGTCTCGACCTTTCATGGCTCAATCTCTACGAAGATGCCTCCCGCGCGACCGCTGGCAAGCGCGGCCTGACCCTCAAGGAAATCAACACCGGGCGCTATAGCGACTCGGCGCGTGGGCTTGGCGATATGACCTACCGCATGCGCGGCGCCATCGCCCGCCCCGGTGCCCAGCGCTTCGGCACGAACTATCAATCGAAATCCGACGTGTGGTCCGAAAACTGCGTAATGCTGTACGAAGAGGCCACGCAGCGCCAGTGGTCGTCCGCCCGCGACATTCCCTGGGGGCAACTGGAAGCGCTGCCGGACGAAGTCGAACGAGCGATGTGCCAGCTCTGCACCATGCTCACCGAAGTGGAGTTCATCGCGGGTGACACGCCCGGCCAATGGCTCCCGTTCGTGAGTGCGCAGGACTTTGAGGCGGGCCTCTTCCTCATGTCCCAGATCATGGACGAAGCGCGCCACACCGACGTCTTCCGTAAGCGCGCCCTCGCAAACGGCGGCGGGCTGCTGGCGCAGGGCGCCGGGCTCGGCCTCCGCTCCCTGATCGAGGCCCGCGACTTCACCGAGATGTCGGTGCTGATGCACGTCCAGGCGGAGGGCTTCGTGCAGTCGATGTTCCGCATGGGCGAACTCATCGGCCAGACGGACGCAGATAAGAAAATCTTCCGCATGAGCGCGCAGGACGAATCGCGTCACCTCGCCTTCGGCGTAATGCACCTCAAGTACGTGCTCGACACGGAGCCGGAGCGCCGCGAAGAGATCCATCACTACCTCGACAAGGCTGAAGGCGATTCCTCCGGCGGCGGCTCGGGCGATGTGACATTCCCGCCGGTCTTCGAATCGCTCTGCATCCTTCTCGGCGGCGGCGTCGACAAGTTCGATGAGGGCGTGCAGAAGTTCCTGCTGCTGCGCAAGCGCCAGATCAACGAATACGTCCATCGCCTGACCGTGGCTGGTATGGGCGATCGCCGTGAACGGCTTGGGCCGCTGATGGCGCAGCTCGTCGATCCGGCCTAATCCGGCACCGACCAAGCAGCCCCCGGATAAGCGCCGGGGGCCTTTCTTCTTCCAACACCACCACTTCGGGGAGGTAGCACCATGTCCACAGGAAAAGCGCTCGCCGCTGCCCAGGCGGCACAGAACGGCGGCGCAGCCGACGGCCAGACCTATGACATTCCCCAGGATGCGCGCGACAGGGCGCGCGACCTGGGCTGGGAAGATGGCCTCATTGAGTTCGCGATGTCCAAGGGCCACACCCTCCAGGAAGTCTGGCAGGCACTCAAGGGTGGCGTCGATGGGGCGACTGCGAAGCAATTCCTCGCCGGCGGCGCCATGGTGCGCCCCGAATTCTCGTGGATGAAGGTCCCGACGGAATGGGGCATTAAGGCACGCGCGTCGGACCCCGACATGGGTCTGACTATCGGCGACCTCAACGTCGGCACCTACGGCGACATCCCGGACCACTGGAACAACCGCTCCGAAATCGCTCGCGGTTCGTACCCGAACCCCATCAACGAGGACATGGGATACACCATCTTCGATAAGGCGATCGTTTGGGCCGATTGTTGCGTTCCACTCTACGAAGTGGCGATTCGCGACCGCTGGGTCGCCGCGACCGACCTGCGCTGGGCGAGCCTTGAGGCGCTCCCCGACGACATCGAAAAGGCCGTGTGTCAGCTCATGACCGAGCAGAGCGACCGCGCGTACTACGGTGGCGCCGTCTGGAGCGGCTGGCTTCCCGAAATCAGCTACGGCTACCACGAAGTCAAGTTCTTCCTCTCGACGGTGATTTATGACCTCGCTCGGCACTGCGAGGCGTTCCGCAAACGGGCGCTCGCAAACGGCGGTGGCCTTGGACTGCAGGCGCCGACAGATTTCTCGCGCGTCATCCAGGAAGCCCGTACGTTCCCGGAGCTCGCCGCGCTGTTCTTCCTGCAGGACAGTCTGCTGTTGACGCTTTTCAAGAACGGCGACCAGTTCGCGCAAAACCAACTCGAACGCGACATGTACGCGCTCGTCGCGCGCGACCGGCAGCGGATGATGGACTATCACATAGAGCGTCTGAAGCACTTCCTCTTCAAGATGCCTTCGCGCCGCGAGGAACAGAACCTCTACTTCGGCAAAGGCGAAGGCCAGATGTTCAAGGACTGGAAGGACCCGGTGGTGTCTGAACCACTGGTCATCTTGCTCGGCGGCGGACGCGATAACGAGGAGGCTGGCCGGGAGAAGCTCGCCGCCCTCCGCAAGCTCCAGGTCCAGGACTACGTCGACAACCTTGCGAAGGCGACGTTCACGCGCAAGAACCTCAATAGCCGCTT
>DATNET010000542.1:0-3379 GCA_035606745.1 Tepidiformaceae bacterium | reverse complement strand
GGGTTCGAAAACAGGACGATGTAGCCGTTGCTTGCGAGTAGTTGCTGCATGGCGTTGAAGGCGTACCCGTAAAATCCATTCGGGCCGCCGTGAACATCGAGGATAACCGGGTAGTTCTTCGCCGGGTCGAAGCCGGGTGGTTTGAGCATCCAGGCTTCCGTGACGAACTCGCCCCGCCGTACATCGAAGCGCTCCCAGGCGGCAACGGGCGACTCGGCGAAGACTGGCGCACTCATGGAGGTGACGACGCGGCTCGTGCCGGCCTCGCGGTCGATGACGATGATTTCGCCGATGGCATCGAGGCTGGCCATGCCCTGGGCGACGTAGCGGTTGGCGCGATCGGTGCTGAAGCCGACCCGGAGCGATTCCGTGCCTTCTTCCTGGGTCACCGCGCCGCTCTCGAGGTCGACGGTCCAAAGACCACTGGCGGCGCGGAAGTTGGCATGGAAAAGGATTGTGTGGTCGTCGAGCCAGACGGGCATCGAGGCGGGTTCGAGGGTGGGGAAGCCCGCGTAGGGGGCGCACGGCAGGTCGGTCGTCACCCGCCGCGTCTCCTTCGAGGCCACGTCGTAAAGGAAGACATCGCTCTGATAGGTATGGTCGGGGTCGCCGGTATAGGCGATGCGGCTGCCATCCGGCGACCACGCCCAGGTGCCGATGTTGCCATCCTCCGGGCCAACCCAGGTGGCCGTGGCGTCGGCTACGCCGAGCAGGAGCAGACGGGAGGTCATGCCGTTGTTGGTCGAAACGCCGATGGCCAGCGTCTTGCCGTCCGGTGACCATGCCGGGGAGCGGTGGTCGACCGCTTCGGTCGTGAGCTGCACGTGGCCGCCCGCAGCCACATCGGCGGCGAAGACCTGCGTGCGGGTGTCGTTGAGGTAGCCGCGGTTGTCCTGCTTGTAGTCGATGCGCGAGGTGACGCGGACAGGCGGCGCCGCGCCGTCGGCGAGCTTTGTGCCGGTTGGATTAAGCGGGTCGACGACGGCGGTGTAGGCGATTTTCGAGGCGTCTGGTGACCATGCGAGGTCGCTGATACCCGTGGGATGGCGGGCAAGCTCGCGCGCTTCGCCACCGGTCATGGGCAGCACGAACAGGCCACTCGCTTCGACGCGGTCGGAAACGAACGCGATCTGCGTGCCGTCTGGTGACCAACGCGCACCTCGGTTGCGCTCCCCGGCCGAGGTGAGCTGGCGGGCGTTTGTACCATCGATGTCGCACACCCAAACCTGGCTGAGTGACTTCTTCGACTCAGCATCGGTCCGCGCCAGCGTGTAGAGCAGGCGAGAGCCATCGGGGGAGACATCGGGGTCGCCGGCGGGCGTGAAGCCATAAATGAGTGTATGGGGAGTGAGGTTGGTGGGCATGGGGGGAGTATACGAGTTCCGAGGCCCGAGGCCCGAGGGGAAAGGGGGAGCCCGGGGGCGGCGAGTGGGCGGCACCATCCGAACCGCGCCCGTCAGGAAGCGGAGCGATGTCGTGCACCAGCGTTGCAATGCCAACGGGACACTCGCCTGAAGTGGCGCGCGGCTGCTAATCATCATCGGTCCGCTTCCTGACCGGCGCGGTTCGGATGGTAGCGAGTACTCGAGCCCTGGAACTTCCCGCTACACTTAATCCATGGCTTCGAAACCGCGTGTGGTCGTCGTCGGCGCAGGGTTTGGCGGGCTGCAAGTGGCCCGGAAACTCGCGGGCAAGCCGGTCGATGTGCTGCTCATCGACCGTGACAATTATCACCTGTTTACACCGCTGCTTTACCAGGTCGCGAGCTCGCTGCTCAATCCGAGCGACATCGCCCAGCCGGTGCGTTCGATCTTCCATCGCGGGGCGAACGTGCGGTTTCGCAAGGCAGAGGTGACGAGCGTCGATTTCGCCGGGAAGACCGTATCGACGGCAGACGGGGCGGCGCTTGCTTACGACTACCTCGTGTTGGCGCCGGGCAGCACGACGAACTACTTCGGCATAGAATCGGCGGCCGAACGCGCGCAGGGGTTGAAGGACCTGCCAGAGGCGCTCGGGCTTCGCAATCACGTTTTGGCCAGTCTCGAGACTGCCACGCGGACGAGTCCGGACGAGGCGGAGCCGTGGCTGACGTTCGTCGTGGCCGGTGGAGGGCCGACGGGGGTGGAGTACGCCGGTGCACTTTCCGAGTTGCTGCGGCTCGTGATCCCGCGGGAGTATCCGGAGTTGACGAGGTGGAGGGCGAAGATCGTGCTGGTCGAAGGGGCGCCGGACGTGTTGCCGCCGTTCGCGGCACCGCTACGGGAGGCGGCAAAGCGCGAACTCGAGAAGAAGGGCATTGAAGTGCGCACGGGGATCCGGCTAACCGGCTTCGACGGTGACCGGGTGACGCTTGCGGATGGGTCGCACATCCCGGCGAAGACGCTGATTTGGGCCGCCGGGGTGCGGCCGGCGGACCTCGCGGGGGCGATCGACGCGAGCCGCAGCCGCTCGGGGCGCGTGGAGGTAGACGGCACCCTTCGAATCAAAGGCCGGGACGATGTGTTCGTGATTGGGGACGCGGCGTCGTTTCAACAGGACGGCAAAGAAGTACCGATGCTATCGGCACCAGCGATGCAGCAGGGCAGGCTGGTGGCGAAGAACATCGTGCACCTCATCGATGGCGAAGCGCTGGAGCAGTTCCACTATCGCGACCGGGGTTCGATGGCGACGATCGGCAAGAATTCGGCGGTCGCCGAGGTATGGAAGATCAGGCTAACGGGACGGCTGGGTTGGTTCGCATGGCTGACCGTCCATCTCTTCTACCTCGTGGGATTCCGCAACCGCCTCGCCGTGCTGGCGGGCTGGGCGTGGAATTACGTCCACTCGGACCGGCCGGTGCGGATCATCACGCGGGCGAACGACTAGAGACTTGAGCGAGCGAGCTCGCTTTGGCGCAAGCGCCCTGAGCGAGCGAGCTCAATTTGGCGCAAGCGCCGAGAGACTAGAGACGAGAGGAGACAATCGTGCAGGGGCCGCCTGGCGGCGGCCCTGCGGTGGTGGCGGTGTCGTCGGGCGTTAGACGACGCGCATCGCGAGGGTGGATGCGAGGTCCAGGTGGATCCCGGGGCCCATGGTGGTTGTGAGGGTGGCGCTGCGGATGAATTGGCCCTTGGTCTCGCGGGGCTTGGCGGCGTTGACGGCTTCAATGAGCGTGGCCATGTTGGCGCGGATCTTTTCCTCTTCGAAGCTGACCTTGCCCAGCGGCACGTGGATGTTCGCAAGCCGGTCCAGGCGGAATTCGACGCGGCCTTGCTTGGCATCCTGGACGGTCTTGGCGATGTCCTCGCCGGCGACGACCGTGCCGGAGCGTGGGTTCGGCATAAGCCCGCGAGGGCCGAGCACGCGACCGAGGCGGCCCACCTTGCCCATCATTTCGCGG
>DATNET010000538.1:0-4464 GCA_035606745.1 Tepidiformaceae bacterium | reverse complement strand
CTGCCGGACAATCGGTGCAGGTGCGGGCGGCGTCTCAACTGCGGGTGGTCTTAGCTACGACGTTGCACCGGGCTTCACATTCGTTTGTCCCCTCTTCGTCACGGTGTTGCAACCCGCAAAAGAAGGGGCGACGTACTCAGTTTCGATAACGCCGCCGCCGCTTAGCCCGTCGACCGGGGAGGAGACTTTGGACATCCCTCCACCGCCTCGTTCGCACGCGCAGCCACCGGCCGTGCTGGCGACAGCCACGCCAACCACCACAACTGCGGGCCAGCCTTCGGCGGCGCCAACGCCGACCGCCGGTGCCACCGCCACACCCACGCCGGAGAATAGCGTTTTGGGAGTGAAGACGCCCGGCCCGGGCCAACCGCAGCCGCCGGCCACGGGTTCGGGCGCGATCGTTCAGCAAAGCGGTGGCGGACGAACGGGTCCGGTGTTGGGAGCGCTGTCGCTGTTGGTGGCAGCGCTGCTGCTAGCGTGGCCCTCCGCGAAGCGGCGACCGGGCGGCCACACCAGCCCCTAGCGCCCCACTTGGCGCAGCCACGCTCCCTCGCGTACTATGTCTTGCATACCCGCGAACGTGGCCGCGCTTATCAAGAGAGGGCTAAGGGATCCGGCCCATTGAAGCCCCGGCAACCGGTCACCATAAGACACGGTGCCAACTCCGGCCTCCCGATGCGTCGGGAGAAAGATGAGAGCGACTCCGCTCCACCACCCAACGGCCCACGCGGATTCAGGAGAAATGGCAATGGTTTCCCTCCCGGGCCGAATGGTCATGCGCTAGCCCCTCGTCAGAAGGGGCCTCGTTCTCTCTTGGACCGCATCGCAGCGCGCCGCTCATCCGCGACCGCAGCCGATGCACCGCTGGGCCGCTATCACGGCCCACAGCCGGGTCCTTCCGGCAAGGCCGACCGCAGTCGGCCCATGGGAGCCAGTCGCATGAGTTTTGCTACCAATTTGCGCTGTCGCGAGTGTCATCGCGAATATCCACTCGCGGCGACGCACGTCTGCGAGTACTGCTTCGGCCCCGTCGAAGTCACCTACGACTACGATGGGATCCGCAAAAACACCAGCCGCGAATCCATCTCCCGCGGCCCCGCCAGCCTCTGGCGTTATGCCGATTTCCTGCCTGTCGAACGCGAATCCGCGATCGATATTGGAGCAGGCTTCACGCCCCTGGTCCGCGCGAAGAACCTTGGCAAGGCCCTTGGCCTGAACAACCTCTATATCAAGAACGACACCGTCAACCCAACCTGGTCGTTCAAGGACCGGGTCGTCGCCGTCGCCGCCTCCCGCGCTCGCGAACTGGGGTTCGAAAAGCTCGCCTGCGCGAGCACGGGGAACCTGGCCAACAGCGTCAGCGCCCACGCAGCGGCTGGTGGCATGGAAGCCGTCGTCTTCATCCCCCACGACCTCGAAGTTGGCAAGGTCCTCGGTTCCAGCATCTACGCGCCGACACTGGTCAAAGTGCGGGGCAACTACGATGCCGTGAACCGGCTGTGCGCCGAGCTCGCGGGCTCGTACCCATGGGCGTTCGTGAATGTGAATGTGCGGCCGTATTACGCCGAGGGCTCAAAGACGCTCGGCTTCGAAGTGGCCGAGCAGCTTGGCTGGCGTGCCCCGGACCACTGCGTGGTGCCCATCGCCAGCGGGTCGCTGTTCGTCAAAATCCGCAAAGGCTTCCAGGAGCTCGCCAAAGTCGGGCTCATCGACGCGCCGAAGACGCGGATGAGCGGCGCCCAGGCGACTGGCTGTTCGCCCGTCGCGGTCGCGTTCGCGGAAGGCTCGATGAACTTCCGGCCGCAACGGCCCAACACCATCGCCAAGTCGCTCGCCATTGGCAACCCCGCCGATGGCTACTACAGCCTCGTCCAGCTGCAGGAGACGGGCGGCAGCTGTGGCATGGTCGAAGACCCCGAAATCGTCGCGGGAATCAAGCTCCTGGCCGAAACCGAAGGTATTTTTGGGGAGACCGCCGGCGGGGTCACCGTCGCGACGCTCAAACAGCTTGCGACCCAGGGCAAGATTGACCCCGACGAAGTGACGGTCGCGTTCATCACCGGCGCCGGCTTCAAGACGGTCGAAGCAGTAGCGGATTTTCTTGAGCCACCGCTGGAAATCGATGCGAGCGTCGAGAGCTTCGAATCTGCTTACCACGCGCTGGGCGCAGCCGGCCTGCCCGCGAGTATGCCGCGAACAGCGGCAGGGGTATCCTGATGGCCGTCCGCCGCGTCCGGTTCACCTTCCCCGAAGCGCTCATCAAAGAGCCACTCATCTACAACCTGGGCCGCGAATTCAGTGTCATCACGAACGTCCGCATGGCCGATGTCGACGAGAAGACTGGCTGGGTCGTCCTCGAACTGGATGGCGACCCGGCCGAAATCGACCGCAGCCTCGCATGGGCACAGTCTAAAGGCGTGCGCATCGACCCCATTTCGGGCGATGTGCTTGAGGGTTAGGAAGCCAGCCAGCCGCTAAGCGCCGGCCCGTCCGGCGCTACAACCTTTCGCATGGAGAATTCTATGGCTATCAACGTCCGCATCCCGCAACCGCTTCGTGGGCTCACCGGCGACCAATCCGTAGTCACCACCGGTGGCGATTCCCTGCAGGCCTGCATCGTCGACCTTGAGGCGAACTACCCTGGCATTCGCGCACGCGTCATGGACGATGTCGGCCAGATCCGGCGCTTCGTCAACATCTACGTGAACGGCGAAGATGTGCGCTTCAGCGAAGGCCTCGCCACGCCACTCAAGGACGGTGACGAAATCAGCATCGTGCCGGCGGTGGCGGGCGGCTGATTCAATTTTCGATTTGCGATTTTGGATTCCGCCCCGGCAACTATCCAGCGGTAAAAACCACGGCAGAATCCAAAATCGGCAATCCAAAATCCAAAATTAGTTCAGGCGCTCGACGAACACGTCCATCACGCCGCCGCAGATCTTGTCCTCGCCGTTGATGGGCTCCGTGAGGTCGACGGTGACGATGCGGGGTTTGCCGCCTTCGAGCACCTCCATCGCCTCCTGCCAGACCTCTGCCTCGCCGCACCCGCCGCCGATGGTGCCGAAGAACGTCCCATCCGAACGTACGACCATCTTTGCGCCGGTCTTGCGGGGCGTGGAGCCGCGTGTCCGCGCGACGGTGGCCAGGACGACGGGCTCGCCGCGTTCAACGGCGCCGAGGATCTCGCGATAAATCTCATCCTGCATGGGCTAATCGTTGCAGGACGCCGAGCCCGTGGCAAGGGACTTACCGCCAAGACCGCCAAGACCGCCAAGCGAAAACGGGATGGATCTATTTGGTAGGGACGAGAAAGCTTGCCAGAAACGCCACATCGATCCCGCTTGGCGTTCTTCGCGGTCTTGGCGGTCTTGCCGGCTCCGCGTCGTCCGGAGTCAGGAAAACCGTGGATAGCTGCCGAAGACCTTCAGCATTGCGCACTGGGGCCGGATTGCAGCGAGCACCCGCTGCCCTGCGGCATCGTCCTTGTGGCCCTGGAAGTCCACCAGGAAGACGTACTCGCCGAACGCTTCTTTGGTCGGGCGGCTCTCGATCTTCGAGCAGCTAATCCCGGCGGCGGCGAAGACATCGAGTATGCCCGCGAGCGCACCGGGGTGGTCCTCGGCGAACGTGAAGGCGATCGAGGTGCGGTCCCGTCCGGTGGGTGGCGGAGAACTCGCGCCCAGCACGAGGAATCTAGTTACGTTGTTTTCGGTGTCCTGGATGCCGCGTGCCAGCACCTCCGCTCCCGCCAACTCCGCGGCCCGCAACGTACCGATCGCCGCGGCATCGCCGGAACGGCGCATTGCCATGGTCACCGCTTCGGCCGTCGAAAGCGCAGCCTCCGGTTGTGCGGCCGGCAGCACCCGTTCGAGGAAGTGGCGGCTCTGGCCCAGCGGCTGCGGATGCGAATACACCACCGCGACGTCTTGGAGCCTCGTACCCGGCTGCGCGAGGAGGTTTAGCTCGATGGGCAGGACCAGCTCCGCCTGGATTTGCAACGCCGTCTCGTGGATCAAAATGTCCAGCGTCTCCGCGACGGAGCCGTTGATCGAATTCTCGATGGCCACTACGCCGGCGTCCGCCCGGCCTGATTCGACCGCGGCCGCGACGGCCGCATGGGACGGAAACGGTGTGAGCTCGAACCCCTCGTCGAATTGCGCGCCGTAGCGAAGCGCCGCCTCTTCGCCAAACGTCCCGGGCGGTCCAAGGTAGGCCAGCTTCATCGAGTGCTGAGTACTGAGCTCTGGATGGCGAGTTCTGAGTTCTGAGTTCCGAGTTCTGAGGCTGCTCCAGCCCTGAGTTCTGGTTTCTGAGTGCTAAGTCGCGTCTGGCGAAAGGCTACAACCAGCCATGAATGCTGTACCTCAGCTCCGACGGCTCCCGCCTGGCGGCCGCGCTTGCGGCGCAATGGGTCAGAAGGGTGAGGGCCGCTTGCCAGGCTCATACGGAACATTCTTCAGTCCT
>DATNET010000534.1:0-3484 GCA_035606745.1 Tepidiformaceae bacterium | reverse complement strand
CGAATAACCACGTCGGCCAGCGGCGACAGGTCCGTCTCGTGCGGGTTGATTTCGATGAGCGGCACGCCGCGCCGCTTCGCCATAATCGGGAAACTAGCCGCCGGGTACACGACAGCAGATGTGCCGATGACCAGGAAAAGGTCCGCCAGCGCCGTCTGCCGGTAGCTCTCGTCGAGCGCGTCCTGTGGGATCGGCTCGCCGAACATCACGGTGTCGTTCTTCAACACCCCGCCGCACACGGGGCACAGCGGTGGCAGCGCCTCCAACGAGATATCCGCGAGCTCCCCGCGCCAGCCACAATTCATGCACCGCACCTTCGCCCGGTTGCCATGGATCTCCGTGATCGCCGTCGAGCCGGCCCGTTGGTGCAGGTTGTCGATGTTCTGCGTAATCACGTGCGAAAGGTGGCCCATCTGCTCGAGCTCTGCCATCGCGCGGTGCCCGGCATTCGGCTCCGCCGCATCGATCGCCTGGGCGAACTCGCCGCCCGGCGCATCCGCATCTCCACGCCGCTCGATCGCCACCTCCCACCACGCCGCCGGGTCCTCGCAGAACATCTCCCAGCCGTCGATGGTCGGCTCACCGAACTTCGTCCACAGACCATCCGGGCCGCGATACGTCGGGATCCCGCTTTCTGCCGAAAGTCCGGCACCGACAAGGGCCACCACGTGGCTACTGCGGCGCAGCAGCGCTGCCGCAATGCGGATCGATTGGTCGTAGCTCGTTTCAGGTGCGGTTGTCATGGTGCGGAGTGCCGGCCTGAAGCGAGTCCGGCATAGGAAGATGATAATCCACGTCGGCCTCGAACGCCGCCACCTGGCGCTCGCGTTCGCTGTCATCCCAGCCCAGCAGTCCCGCCGCTGCATACGAAACACGCTCGTGGCAGCAAAGCCCGCGGCACGCCCCCCAGGAGATGCCCGTCCGCCGCATCATCAGGTCCGAAAGTGTCTCCACCTGCTCGGTCCGGCAGGCATAGGCGACTTCTCCCGCGATGGCGTGCGTGTGCTCGCAGATAATCTCTGTGCCTTCAGCAACGATCGCTTCGATCCCCTCACCATAAATTCGAAGGTGCCGCTGTACGGGGATGGGCAGCCCGGACTGGCGCAGTTCGTCGCGCCAGTGCTGAGTTTCAGGTTCGCACGGTCGAAGTCTCCGATGTGGTGGCCGCAGTGTGGCTACAGCCTCTCGCGCCAGCGGCCGGAACGTGCTCAGCTTTCCCCCGACCACGCTGTAAAGGCCACGCGGCCCGCCATCCTTGCCGTGGTCGATGACCGCGTGGCGGCGGCTGATCGAAGCTTCGGGCCCGCCCTTCACCTTCTGCAACGGCCGCAGGCCCGCATACGACGAACGTATTCGGTCCCGCGTGATGTCGAGCCCCGGGAGTAAAATGCGCGCTTCGGAGAGCAGATAGTCGACATCGGCAGCGGTCGGCCGGACTGCGCCGGGGTCGCCGTCGAAGCGGTCATCGGTTGTCCCGACCAGCAGCAACTCCTCCTGGGGCACCGAAAAGAAGACTCGCCCGTCGGATTTGGCGGTCGAGAAGATGGCATCCCGGCCCGGCCGTTCATTCAGCTCGACGAGGATGTGCGCGCCCCGCGTCGCGCTAAGGAGTTCGGGCGCTCCGGTGTTCGCCGCCCTGTTGACCGCGTCGACCCACGGCCCGGCAGCGTTGATTACCGCAGTCGTCGCGAACCGATAGTTCTGGCCATTGTGCTCGACTTCGACCGCCGTGACGCTCCTGCCATCGGCCTCGATGTTGGTCACAGTCGCGTGGTTCGCGACCAGCGCCCCGTGCGTTCTGGCTGCCAATGCGAGCTCAAGGCACAGCCGCTCCGGGGCAATCACGCGTGCGTCGTAGAAGGTGAAGCCATCCGCCGTCTCGTCCGGCAGAAACGGTGCGAGTTCGCGCAGCGCCGCGTTGGAAAGCCGCCGGTGAGCGGGCACGCCACGATATAGCGCCAGCAGGTCGTACGCGGAAAGCCCAACGCCTAGCTGCCAGCTTGGCCGTCGTGTCCAGGGCAACATCGGCAGGATGAAGCGCTGGGGTTTGACCAGGTACGGTCGTGTCTTCAGGAGCCACGCTCGTTCGCGCAACGATTCGAACACGAGCCGCACGTCGCCGTGTTCCAGGTATCGGAGTCCGCCATGGATAAGCTTCGTCGATCGCCACGTCGTGCCAAACCCGAAATCGGTAGCCTCGAAGAGCGCCGTGCGCAGGCCGCGCGCAGCGGCCTCTTCCGCGATGGCGCAGCCATTGATGCCGCCACCAATCACAACGAGGTCGAACGGCCCTCCGCTCGCCGCTTCGGCGACGTTCATGCCGGGGCGGCCCAACCGAGCGTGCGCTCCACCGCCCGTCGCCAGTGCTGCAGGCGGGCGTCCCGTTCATCCGCGCCCATGGAAGGCTCGAAGGTGCGTTCTGCTTGCCAGAGTTCGCCCACTTCATCCGGCGTTTGCCATATCCCGACGCCAAGGCCAGCGAGATAGGCCGCGCCGAGCGCCGTCGTCTCGGTCGAGAGCGGACGGACGACCGGGATCCCGAGGAAGTCCGCCTGCAATTGCATCAGGAGGTCGTTTCGCGCCGCCCCACCATCAACCCGAAGCTCGGCAATCGGCTCGGGTAAGTCTGCATTGATCGCCTGGAGCAGTTCGGTGCTTGAGAGCGCGATCGCCTCGAGGGCCGCCCTGGCGAGGTGTCCGCGTGTCGTGCCGCGCGTCAATCCGAGGATGGCGCCTCGCGCGTAGGGGTCCCAGTCCGGCGCTCCGAGGCCCGTGAACGCCGGCACGATCGTTACGCCCGCCGTGTCGGGCACCGACGCCGCGAGCGCCTCGATATCGTCGGGTTGATTGACGATGCGCAACTCATCCCGCATCCACTGCACCAGGGCTCCGGCCACGAATACGGAACCTTCGACGACATACTCCGGCCCGGTCGCGCCCGCATTTGCCCCAATCGATGTCAGCATGCCCCCCTCAGAAACGACGGCTTTCTGCCCGGCGCTGGCCAGCAGAAAGCACCCCGTGCCATACGTATTCTTCGCGATCCCTGGCCGAAACCCTCCCTGTCCGAACAGCGCCGATTGCTGGTCCCCCGCAACACCGCAAATGGGCACGGCCGCGCCGAGGACGTCGGGGCTGGTCTGGCCAAACTGTGACCGCGAGGGCTGAGGCTTCGGCAGGATGTCGCGCGGGATGTCGAGGGTCCCGCAGAGCCCTTCATCCCACCGCCCGCGCCGGATGTTGAAGAGCATCGTCCGGCTTGCGTTGGTGAAGTCCGTGACGTGACGGGTCCCACCGGTGAGCTTCCAGATCAGCCACGAGTCGATCGTGCCCACCGCGAGCTCGCCCTTTTCGGCGCGCTTCCGAATGTCGTGACTCGAATTGAGTAGCCACGCGAGCTTCGTGCCCGAAAAGTAAGGGTCGAGCGTGAGGCCCGTCAGCCGCCGGAATTCCTGTTCGTGGCCGGCTGCACGAAGCGCGTCGC
>DATNET010000533.1:0-5823 GCA_035606745.1 Tepidiformaceae bacterium | reverse complement strand
CGGCGCCGCACGGGCGTGGGCCAGTACATCGATTTTGGCCAGATGGAAGCGGCGGTTCATGGCCTTGGCACGGCCATTCTGGACTGGACGGTCAACGGCCATGAGCAGATACGGCTGGGCAATCGCGACGCCGAAGCGGCGCCGCATGGCTGCTACCGTTGCAAGGACGGCCGCTACATCGTCCTGGCCTGTGCTACCGAAAAGCACTGGGAGGGCCTAAAGGCTGCGCTAGGACGACCGGAATGGTGCGATATGGACCGCATGCGCCGTCGCTGGCAACGGCTCGACGAACAGAAAGAGATCGACCGCCACCTCGGCTACTGGTTCGAAGACTTCACTCGTCGCGAAAGTGACCCGGCTTACGCCGCCGAGGAAGGCGTCGATACTCCGCCGGTGCGCAGGTTCACGACGTACGAGGCATTCGAACTCATGCAGTCCTTCGGGGTGCCGTGCGGCATCGTGCAATCGCCAGAAGCGATGCATGGTGATCCGCAGCTCGCCCACCGCGGACACTATTGGCGCCTGCAGCATCCGGTCATGGGCGAACGCACGTACGATGCCCCGGCATTTCGCCTGTCTCGAACGCCTGCGGAACTCACGAAGGCAGCCCCGCTCATGGGCGAAGACAACGAGTACGTCTTCCGGCAGCTCATCGGGCTGGGCGAAGAGGAGTTCATCGAACTGCTCGCCGACGGTGCCTTCGAGTAAGCGCGCGGGCCACCGGTCAGTGGGCTTCCTTGCCTATCCGGTAGATCCCGCGCATTTGTGTGAGTACGCGCACCTTCATATATTCGACACCATTTCCTTGTTAGAGTGCTCCCCGATTTGCATTAGTGATAGTGGTAAAGGCTATTGCGCTGGTTTCTCCGCCAGTCGATCGTTGAGCCATACCAATCTGTAAGGAAGTACAGTAATGCAGATCCTGCCAACAGGGACGGTGCCCGCGCCTGCGACGCCAACGCTTTTCGCCGGTATGACTGCTTCATCGCCATCGGACAGCACGGGCGAAGCGTTCATGCAAACCATTTCGAACCTGACCGGCATCAGCCAGGACGACCTCGTGTCGCAGCTGGAAGGCGGGACGAGCCTGGCTGACATCCTGAAGTCCAAAAACGTCACCATGTCCCAGGTGCAACAGGCGATGCAAGCGCAGGTGCCACAGGGAGCCGACGGCCAGCTGGCGGTGCGCGGACCTGGACGCCATCACCATCATCACGGTGCCGGTGGCGGCGCAGAACGCGATGGCGGTGCCGGCGCCCCGCCGAACGCCGTCGGCGACTCCGTACTGAACGCGCTTGCCGGCGCGCTCAACATGACGCCTGCGCAGCTCACGCAGCAACTGACGAGTGGCGTGGGGCTGGCTCAGCTCGGGCAGCAACAAGGTGTGAGCGAAGATGCGCTTGTGACGGCCGTGCAAAATGCGCTCGAAAACCCGGCGGCGTACTCTGCCTCGGGTTCGCAGGGTGCAAGCCAGGCGATCCCGCCGCAGGTCATCAATACCACCATCTGAGCCGGGTCAAGCTCGGCACAGGTGGACGCTCTGCCTGGTCCCGGTCGCGGCTCACTGGTGAATCGACAGCCTCCCGGCAGGCAATCACAATGGTGGAATGTTTCAGGCTGGCTGGTTTGCGGAATTTGGTCGAGCATGCGTGGCCCGCATCGCTGCAGGCGAAGTGCTCTCAGACGGCGAGGCGTATGCGTTCCACTGCCTTCTTGAAGCGCGCGAGCGTGCGGGGCATCGCCTGCTCGGCGCCATGGCTGGCCCCGATGCATCGTTCGACACCGTGAGCGGCCGCTGTGGCCATCGGCCACCCTTTACCGAGCTGCGTCGCTAAACGCGCTCCAGGGAACCTTTTCGCTCACTCCTACGTCTGGAAGGAGGAGCATGAACGAAGCAGCCATCCCGGAAGGCCTGAACGAGAGCGAACGCACGCTCTTTGAACTCGCGCGCGAACGGCTTCCTCTCGCCGAAATCGCGGTGCGCATGGGCGTACCCATCGGCGAAGCCGCCCGTCGTATCGATGCACTCGCCACGCGCCTGCAGGTGGATGGCCGGGCGGGCCTGCAGGAGTGGACACCGCCGGCGCTGGCCGGACCAGAGGAGAACGCGCTCGACGTAGAGGCGCAGCCAGCCCCCGCGCCCGGCCGCTTTTCGCGGCGGAGCTTCGTTGCCGCTTCGGTGGGCGTGGGCATGTTGGCCGTCGGTGGGTTCGCCGCCGCTGCCCTCACGCGCGGCGGCGGTCCCGCGACGCAGTCCAACGCAACAGCGGCCGCTTCGCCCTCACCAGCGGCGAACGCTACGCCCGAACCGCTAGCCTCGCTTGTGTTCGCGTCCAACGCATTCGAGCACCGCACGTTCGCGGCCGGAGGACTCATTGATTGGCCGCAGGGTGCGTTCTTCCTTTCCACGCTCGATGGCAGGGTGGACGGATGGCGGCTCGCCCGCGCGGCGACTGCGGAGCAAGACAACGCGGTCTTCCGCATCAGCGACGACAACAACGTGGTCTTCGCCAACACCGGCGTGCCGTACGTTCTTAACCGTAAAACAGGCCGCGCGCTTACCTGGAAGCCCGGGCTGCTGGGCCTTGCAGCTGCGTCGTCGGAGCGCCTCATCTTCCAACGCGGCAACGGTCCTCCAGATAACGCCAATCCTGAATATACCGGCGAATTCACGGTCGCTGACCAATCGGGCAACGAAGTCTCTCGCTTCAAGTTCCCGGCGGGAGGCCGGAGCGTGGCACCCATGCTCTTTTCGGTAAGCGGTAAGACGGTCGTGGCCGGGGGAGGGAATACGTCCTGGTCCGACTACAAAGCGATCTACCTCATCGATGTCGAGACTGGGGAGTTCACGGAGGTTGGCACGTTGCCGGATGTGCCGGCGGGCCTCAACGCCTCGGCGCCACAATTCACGAACCTGAGCGGCAGCAACGCATGGACGGTCCTGGTCAATTATTCCCCGAGCGGGGGCCCCTCCGGCTCATCCACCATCCCGGAATATCACGGTTTCGTCTGGACGTATGGGTGGGACGGGAAGCTTCAACGCGAAACGCCGGTGTTCTACGGCGGCGATGTCTCTCCCAATGGGCGGTACGTCGCCTCCGAATCGTGGATGCGCTTCGTAGTCGGCGGGGCCGTTGGCGACAGAGGAGAGGTTTGGCCAGTTGTCGTCGTTTCCGACACGGCGACGGGCGCGCCGCTGTTCCGTGTCAAGAGCGCGAGCCTTGACTATGGCGACGGCCTCCTCGGCTCGCGCTGGAACCCGGATAGCTCAGCTTTCCTCATCCAGACCGGCCCACCGGGGCCGCCTGCGCCTGGCACCAGGAATCAGTCGCCGCAATACGCCTCCGTTAACATCGAATTGCTGGCAGTTAACCCAATTCCGCTCTCCGGCGGCGATTGGTGGGCGGGTCCGGTACCATCGCAGGCACTCTCCGGCATCTACGCGTTGGGACACACCACCGTCTTCACCGTCGGCTCCAGTGGCCGGTCGTTCTCAGCGGCGGTGCCAGGGATCTTCACACAGCACATCGCGCCGTGGGGGAATCCGTCGGACGAAGTCCGCTTCGCGTTGCCGCATGGCGGTCATGACGGCGGGTTGCCTCTGGCGCTTCTCGCTCCTGCGATTGAACATGCGCCGTTCTCCGACGCGTTGTCCCTCATCGTCTCTGGCACCGGCGATTGCTTAAATATCCGCCCCGAACCGAACTTCGATGTGACACCTCTCGCATGCGTCCCGGACGGAACGGAGCTCGATGTCACCGTCCCCGAAACGCCGCTAGCGCCCGGTGCAGCGATCGTCGCCTCTGTCGCGAATGAGCACGGGACCTGGATTCACGTCGTCGCTTCGCTATCGGACGGCTCCCGTGGCGTCGAAGGCTGGGCGTCGGCCGACTACCTCCGCTGGCGCTGAGCCGCCGCTACACCACGGCGTTTCGCAACACCCCGGCGCCCGCTACCTCTACCTCCATTACGTCCCCGGTTTTGAGCCGCTTCGGCTCGCCGGGCGTACCGGTGTAGATGATGTCGCCGGGGACGAGAGAGATGACGGCACTGACGAGCCGGACAATCTCCGGGACGTCGCGGATCAGTTCGTCGGAGATGGCGTGCTGTACCACCTCCCCGTTCACCCGCGTCGTCAGCTCCAGCGTGTCATGAGGCAGGCCGGTGGCGATCGTTGGCCCGAAGACGCCGAACGTGTCGCTGCCTTTCGCCCGCCACCATTGGCCGTCCGCAGCCTGCCACTCCCGCGCGGAGACATCGTTGCCGGCGGTGTAGCCAAAGACTGCCGCCAGCGCTTCCTCGCGACTCTTCGCAGCCTTGAGCGCCTTGCCGATGACCACCACAATCTCCCCCTCCGGGTCGACGCGGCCCGCGCCCTGCGGCAGCACGACCTTGTCGCCCGGTCCCGCGATGCTGGAAAGTGGCTTGAAGAAGAGCGTGGGCGGGTCGGGCACCGGGCGGCCCTGCAGGTGGCTCGAGTAGTTCAACCCGACGCAGATGATCGACCGCGGCTGGCACGGCGCCAGCAGCTGGACCTGGCTTGCGGGGATGCTCTCGCCGGTGCGCTCGGTGGCCTCCCAAAAAGGTTCGGCGATGACGGCGATCGTGTCGCCCTCGAGCAGGCCAGAGCCCGTTGTGCCGTCTTGCCGCCGGAACCGTACGTAATTCGCCATAATCCTGAGCCCCCACTGGAGCGCGGCAGCGTGTCGCGCGTCCTGATTGTGTGAGCCAGTCTAACGGAGCATGGCGAAGGGCGCCGCGCGCACGCTACGATGCGACGACTCATATGGACGAGACCGAAATCCAGATGCGTGCTGAGCTCAATATGTTCGAATCGTTCCGCATCCTTGCGCGCGTGGCGGACGAGGGCGAGGTGCGTGAGGCGGGGGGTGTGCTGATCGCGGCCACGGGCCTGCCCATGGCGATGTTCAACATCGCCTTCGTGACCCGGCCGCTCCGGCGCCCGGAGCAACAGCTTGCCGCTACCGTGGCGTACTTCGACGGCCGCGACCTTCCGTTCATCATCCGCATCCGCGAGGGCCTGGACACAGGCTCCGAGGCGGTGCTTACCGGGATGGGGCTGCCGTTCCGCGATTCTGTCCCCGCAATGGTGCTCGACGATGCCGGTGCACGCGGGTCGTTCGCCGAAGGGCTGTCAATCGTCGCCGCCACCACCGATCGCGTCCGTGAAGAGCACCTGGCGGTCAACGGCGAGGCGTACGGCATGTCGCGGGAGGCCGCGCTCAGCCTGCTCCCGCACGCCGCTCTGGACGAGCTCGATGAAGAGTTGTACGTCGGCTACATGGCGGGTGTGCCGGTCGGCGCCTCGGCGCTCGTCGTGACGCCCGGCGTAGCCGGCGTCTATAACGTCGCGACCGTTCCGTCGCTGCGCCGGCGCGGGCTGGGTGCGGCAATGACCTGGCACGCCATTCGTCGTGGTCACGAGCGCGGCTGCACGATGGCTACCCTCCAGGCCTCTGAAATGGGACGGCACGTCTACGAACAGATGGGATTCCGGCACGTGGGCGGCTATCGGACGTTCCATCGCTAAGACTTTTGGCTATGGACCGGTGACCGCAGCTGCCACGAGGCTGCCGTAGAGTTGCGCGCCCTCGGGACGCAGGTGGATGCCGTCGTAAAAGAGCTCCGGGTGCCCGGCTGCGGCGCTATACCAATCCACGATGCGGACATTCGAATACCTCGCGGCCATGCCGTTGATAAGCGAGTTATCGCCATCCTCCCACGGACGGTCTACGTGGAGATTGATGAAGACCACGCGCTTCACGCCTTCAAGAGCAGCCATGATGTCGTCCAGCTGGCCCT
>DATNET010000524.1:0-6917 GCA_035606745.1 Tepidiformaceae bacterium | reverse complement strand
TGAGGAAGAGATGGCTCGGGGTCACCTCGCAGGTCACGGGGATGCCGCGGGACTTTGCTTCGGCGATGAGTTCGAGCCCCCTTGCCGTGCTCACATGGGCAATGTGGAGCCGGGCACTGGTGGCCTCGCAGAGGGCGATGTTTCGGGCGATGGCGACGACTTCCGCGGCAGCCGGTTGACCGGCCAAGCCGAGGCGTTCGCTGACACGGCCCTCGTTCATGCTGCCGCCAGCGTTGAGCACGGGGTCATCGCTGTGTTCGGAGAGCGGCAGGCCAAGCGCGGCCGCCAGTTCGAGCGCATGGCGCATGATGCGCGCATCAGCGACCGGGCTGCCGTCGTCGCTGAGGGCGACACAGCCGGCGGACGCCAGTTCCGACAGTTCGGCGAGCGCGCGGCCCTCGCGGCGCCGGGTGACGCAGCCGATGGGGAAGACGCGCACGCGGGCGTCGCGGGCGATGCGCTCAATGAGCGCTTCGACGATGGTTGCGGAATCGGGCGCAGGGCTCGTGTTGGGCATCGCGCAGACGGTGGTGAAGCCACCGCGCAGGGCTGCCTGCGTCTCCGTGGCGATGGTGCCCTTCTGTTCGAAGCCGGGCTCACGCAGGTGAGTATGGAGGTCGATGAACCCGGGGCTCACGATGCAGCCGGATGCGTCCATGACCGGCACTCCGGAGGCATCGATGTGGGGAGCGACTGCGGCGACAAGCCCGCCCTGGACGAGGACGTCGGCGATTTGGTCGAGGCCGGTGGCTGCGTCGACCACGCGGCCGCCGCGGAGAAGCATGTCGCCATTTGGCCGGTCCGTCATGGGAGCCTCGCGGTTGCCAGCAGGAAGAGGACCGCCATGCGCACGGCAACGCCATTGGCTACCTGGCGTTCGATGACCGAGGCGACGCCATGGGCGATGTCGGGGGCGATCTCGACGCCTTCGTTCATTGGGCCGGGGTGCATGACGAGGACGCCGGGCGCGGCGGTGTTGAGCCGATCACGATTGACCTGGTAGCCGGTGATGTACTCGCGCAGAGAGGGGATGAGCCCGTTCTCCTGGCGTTCCTTTTGGATGCGCAGCGCCATGACTACGTCGGCGCCTTCGATCGCGCGGTCGAAGTCGGTGGTGACGCTGCAGGAGCCGTCCTCTCCGGGGAGAGTCGCGCGCCCGGAAAGCGTGCGTGGGAGCAGCGTGGCCGGGCCGGAGAGGACGACGTTGGCGCCCTCCGCGAGCAGCGTCCAGAGGTTCGAGCGGGCGACGCGGCTGTGCTGGATGTCACCCACGATGACGACCTTTTTCCCAGCCAGCGGGCCAATTTCGCTGCGCATGGTGTAGAGGTCCAGCAGGGCCTGCGTTGGATGGGCGTGCGTGCCGTCGCCTCCGTTGATGACGCTGGCGCGCGTGTTGCGGGCGGCGAGGTAGGGCGCGCCGGACTTGCCGTGGCGCATGACGACGATATCGGCGCCGATCGCTTCGAGGGTGCGCACGGTGTCGATGAGGGATTCGCCCTTTTCCACGCTGCTGCCGCTGGCGGTAAGGTTCACGACGTCGGCGCCAAGTGCTTTAGCGGCCACTTCGAAGCTGGCACGAGTGCGGGTGCTTTGTTCATAGAAGAGCGTGACGACGGTTGCGCCGCGAAGGGTCGCCACCTTCCCCACCGGGCGCGAGCGGACCTCGGCCATCGCGTTCGCCGTTTCCATGATGAGTTCGATGTCTGGCCGCGAAAGGGTATCGGTGTCGAGAAGGTCTTTGGCGGTCCAACGATGCACTTCAGCGAGTGCTGGTGGAGGCGCCGCGGGTTGCTGTGCGTCGAATGGGCGGATTCGTTCTTTGAGGACGCGTGGTTCAGGCATGATCCAGCGCCTCTCCCTGGACGTACACGGCGTCTTCGCCATCGAGCTCCGCGAGCCGCACACGTACCGACTGGACGAGTGCTGTGGGGATGTTCTTCCCGACGAAATCGGGCCGGATGGGGAGTTCCCGATGGCCGCGGTCGACGAGTACCGCAAGCCGCATGCAGGCGGGCCGGCCGAAATCCATGAGCGCATCCATGGCGGCGCGGATGCTGCGCCCGGTGAAGAGCACATCGTCGACGAGGACGACGGTGGCGCCATCGATTGCGGGGATGGAACTTGGGCGCAGGCTTGGCCCGAGGCTTGGCCTGAGGGCTGGGCTGGCGCCTGGGCTGACGCTTGGGCTGGCGCCGGGCCGGGCCGTTGGCGCGGCGTACGGGGCCGCGGCACCGCGGTGGGCGGCGGCGAGACGGCTCACGTCGTCGCGGTAGAGGCCGATATCGAGGCTGCCGACGGGGATGACGGTGTCTTCGAACGCTTCAATGGCATTGGCCAGGCGCTTCGCGAGTGGGAAGCCGCGCGACAGCAAGCCGACCAGGACGAGGCGTTCGGTGCCGTGGTTGTTTTCGACGATTTCGTGGGCAAGCCGGCGAATAGTGCGGGCGATTTCGTCGGGCCCGAGATGTGGGGTTTCGCTCATGAAAAACGCCTCTCCCGGCGAGAAGGAGCGGCGTGAGGTGATCTGCCGTGGCGTGCGCGCAACACTGTGCCGGTCATCCGGCGCCTCCTCCCTTGCCGGTCTCACGGGACCGTCTTAAAGGGCTTTCAAAAGCGTAGCAAGTCGGCTCGCTGGCGGCAACACGGTTACCGGTAAGTAAGTGCCGACCTATACTGGAAGCTGTACCCACCGGCAGGCCAGACAGGAATCGCCGTGACTTCTTCCAGGCGTCCGCCATCGTCGCCCTCGCGCGAAGCCGAAGTCCGCGACCGCATCTTCGCGAGTGCGCTGCGTTGCTTTTCGCAAAAGGGTTTTGCGGCCACATCGTTGCGTGAGATTTCCGAAGACGCGCAGACGACGAAGCCGATGATTTACTACTATTTCGGCTCGAAAGATGGCCTCTACGGGAGCATCGTCCGGCAGATCCTGGAGGAAATGGCGGCCGCTATCCGGGCACGTCTGCCGGATTCCGTAAGCCCGCGCGAACAGGTCGTTGCGTATTGCGTGCGCTACCTCGACCACTTTCTTGCCCAGGAGGAGATCATCGCCCTGGTGCTACGTGAAGTTTTCGGGCTCGGGGGCGTGCCGATGGCGACGTTCAGCCAGGCGCTCGGCGAAGACGTCCGTCAGCCGCTCGACCAGATCCTTGAGCGTGGCATGGCGGACGGGGCGTTCCAGGTGGACCACGTGGGGACGTGTTCGACGGCCATCACGGGGATCATGAATATGTTCATCCTCGCGCACGTGTTCGGCGGGGCGGCGATCGAGCGTGACCAGGCGATACACCAGGTCGAATATTACGTGGCCGGTCTGGCCCAGCACGAATAGGCGCGTTGGGAATATCCTTTGGCGGGCGAATCTCAAGGAGGGCCAAAATTGAAGACGATGACGTGTAAGCAGATGGGCGGGCCCTGTGATGTCGCGTTCCACGGAGATACGGCGGACCAGGTTATCAAGGCGCAAGATGCGCATTTGAAGCAGATCGTCGCGGACGGCGATGAAGCCCACAAACCAGCCTTGAAGGCGATGCAGGGCCGATGGAAGAATCCCATCAAAGGCATGGGGTGGTATATGAGGACGAAGAAGGCATTCGCCGCCCTCCCGGAAGACGCCGCTGCTGCGAAGACGTAAGGCTGCAGTGAGCGCTGTGGCGGGGCCGAGCATCACGGAGAGTCGATGAGCACATCCCTGACGACAAAGACCGAGTCGTCGGCGCGGAACGCCGCCGATCGACACGACCTGATCCGCGTTCAGGGCGCACGCGTGAACAACCTCAAGGATGTCAGCGTCGAGATCCCGAAGCGGCGGCTGACAGTGTTCACCGGCGTTTCGGGGTCGGGCAAGAGTTCGCTGGTCTTCGGCACGATTGCCGCGGAATCGCAGCGCATGATCAACGAGACGTACAGCGCGTTCGTGCAGGGCTTTATGCCGACGCTTGCGCGCCCGGATGTCGACATCCTCGAAGGGCTGACGACGGCGATCATCGTCGACCAGGAGCGGATGGGCTCGAACCCGCGCTCGACGGTGGGCACGGCGACGGACGCGAACGCGATGCTGCGGATCGTTTTCAGCCGGCTCGGGCAGCCACACATTGGGTCGCCGCAGGCGTTTTCGTTCAATGTGGCCTCGATCAGCGGAGGGGGGACGGTCACGTTCGAGCGTGGCGGCAGGACGGTAAAAGAGGGACGCAGCTTCAAGATCACTGGCGGGATGTGTCCGCGGTGCGAAGGTATGGGCTCAGTCACCGATTTTGATCGCTCGGAGCTGTATGACGAGAGCAAGTCGCTGAATGAGGGCGCCCTCACTATCCCGGGCTATAGCATGGATGGCTGGTTCGGCCGCATCTTCCGCGGCTGTGGTTACTTTGATGCGGACAAGCCGATCCGCGAATTCACGAAGAAAGAGTTGGACGACTTACTGTACCGCGAGCCGACCAGGATCAAGGTCGACGGCATCAACCTGACGTACGAGGGTTTGATCCCGAAGATCCAGAAGTCGTTCCTCGCGAAGGAAGTCGATGCGATGCAGCCGCACATCCGGGCGTTCGTGGAGCGGGCGGTGACGTTCACGACGTGTCCGGAGTGCGATGGCACGCGGCTCAGCAAGGAGGCGCGGTCATCCAGGATCGAAGGGATTAACATCGCCGAGGCCTGCGCGATGCAGATCAGCGACCTCGCGGTGTGGGTCCGAGGCCTGAGCGCACCGTCAGTGGCGCCGCTGCTGGGCGCGCTCGGAGATACGCTGGATTCGTTCGTCGAGATTGGCCTTGGTTACCTCTCGCTGGACCGGTCGGCGGGGACGCTTTCAGGTGGCGAGTCGCAGCGCACGAAGATGATTCGTCATCTCGGGTCGTCGTTGACCGACGTGACGTACGTTTTCGATGAGCCGACGATTGGGCTGCACCCGCACGACATCCAGCGAATGAACCAGCTGCTGCTGCAATTGCGCGACAAAGGGAACACGGTCCTGGTGGTGGAGCACAAGCCAGAAACGATCGTGATTGCCGACCATGTCGTCGACCTGGGGCCGGGTGCGGGTCGCGCGGGCGGAGCGGTCTGCTTTGAAGGTAGCGTGGCGGGGCTGCGGGCCAGTGATACGGTGACGGGCCACCATCTCGACGACCGGGTGAGCCTGAAGCCATCGGTGCGGTCGTCCCGAGGCAAGCTGGAGGTCCGCGGCGCATCGTTGCACAACCTGCGGGATGTGGACGTAGACATTCCGCTTGGGGTGTTGGTTGTGGTCACTGGAGTCGCGGGCTCGGGGAAGAGTTCGCTGATCAATGGCTCCGTATCGAACCGGGACGGCGTAGTGACTGTCGACCAGGCAGCGATTCGGGGTTCGCGACGCAGCAACCCGGCGACCTATACCGGGCTGTTGGACCCGATTCGCAATGCGTTCGCGAAGGCCAACGGCGTGAAGCCGGCGTTGTTCAGTCCAAACTCCGCTGGTGCGTGCCCAAACTGCAACGGCGCGGGAGTGATCTACACGGACCTGGCGATGATGGCCGGGGTGGCGACCGTGTGTGAGGAGTGCGAGGGGAAGCGGTTCCAGGCCGAGGTGCTGACGTATCTGTTGGGCGGCAAGAACATCAGCGAGGTGCTTGCCATGCCGGTGAGCGAGTCGGAACAGTTCTTCGGCGCTGGCGAGGCGCGTACGCCGGCCGCACACGCGGTGCTCGAGCGGCTCGCGGATGTTGGGCTGGGCTACCTGAGCCTGGGCCAGCCACTGACGACGCTCTCCGGTGGCGAGCGGCAGAGGCTCAAGTTGGCGACGAAGATGGCGCAGAAAGGCGGCGTCTACGTCCTCGACGAGCCGACGAGCGGCCTCCACCTCGCCGATGTCGCGCAGTTACTCGGGTTGCTCGACCGGCTGGTCGATGCGGGCAAGTCGGTGATTGTGATCGAGCACCACCAGGCGGTCATGGCGCACGCTGACTGGATCATCGACCTCGGGCCTGGTGCGGGGCATGACGGCGGGCGGGTGGTGTTCGAGGGGACTCCGTCCGAGCTTGTCGCCGGGCGTTCGACGCTGACCGGAGAGCACCTCGCCGCGTACGTCGGGTCCTGACCATGATGAAGCTGCGAATCCCGAGCGGTCTGCAGGCCACGGCTGACACGGGGGCTGCGATGAGCCATGAGTGGCTTGCCGAGCTTCCGGCTCGGGTGGAGGAGCTCAGTGGGCGCTGGGGGCTCGAACTGGGCGAGCCGTTCGAGCCGGGCGGCAACTGCTCCTGGGTTGCGCCGGGAACGGACGGCAGCGGGCGCGAAGTCGTGCTTAAGGTTGCGTGGCGGCATACCGAGGCGCTTCACGAAGCGGAGGGGTTGGCGGCGGTCGGGGGCCGGGGTGCGGTCGAGGTGTACGCGTTTGAGCACATGGCGCCCTCGCACGGCCGTACGCTCTTGGACGGCGACGTTGGCGATACCACGGCTCTGTTGCTCGAGCGGTGCCGGCCGGGGATGGAGTTGCGCCAGCGGCCGGAGCGCGAACAGCACGTCGTTATCACCGGCCTGCTGCGGTCGATTTGGGCCGTGGAGTTGTCGGTTGGCCACCCATTTCGGCCACTGTCGATCATGGCTGATGAATGGGCGGACGCCGCGGAAGCGCGACTCGCCGCTGACCCGTCACGGCTGGATGCCGGGCTGGCCCGCGATGGCCTCGCACTCTTTCGCGAGCTCTCGCGGGGCGATCCAGCGCCAGCGCTGCTTTTCACGGACCTGCACGCGGGCAACGTGCTGTCGGGCGAGCGGCGCCCCTGGTTGCTCATCGACCCGAAACCGTACGTAGGAGACCCGCACTACGATGTCCTTCAGCACCTGCTGAATTGCAACGAATCGCTCCAGAAGGACCCGGTATCGCTGGTGGGGGAGGTCGCCGAGCTCGCCGGGCTGGACGCAGAGCGCGTCCGGCAGTGGCTGTT
>DATNET010000523.1:0-2032 GCA_035606745.1 Tepidiformaceae bacterium | reverse complement strand
AGCACAGGATCTCGACATCGCCTTCGTCTCCAATGAACGCTTTGAAGAGCCCGCTTCGCTTTCGCTCCGTGCGGCTCGCGAGGCCTGCGGCAACGAGCCGTTCCTGCTGCTCATGGCTGACCACGTCCTCTCCGTGCCCATCATCGCCGGGCTGCTCGCCGCATCGGCTGTGTCGGAGCCTTCCGTTTCATTCGTGGCCGCTGATCGCGCCACTCACGGTGCGGAGTACACTTCGGAAGCGACCAAGCTTGGCCTTGCTCCGGGCCCCGCACCGCAGCGGGTCACCTCGATCGGCAAGCTGGCGGAATCGTGGACCGCGCTCGATTGCGGGGCGTCCCTGCTCGCCCCAGCGATCTGGAGTGCGGTCGACGCCGTCCCCGAAGCGTGCGAGCTAAGCATCATCTTCACGGAAGCTGCGCGTCGCGGTCAGCTCTTCGCAGCCGACGTATCGGGCGCGTTCTGGCACGATATCGACACCATCGACGACCTTGCCGACGCCGAACGCCTGATGGCCACCCAATCGGAGGCCTGAGGTTGGCCTACGACGGCATCGTTTCGCGCTACCTCAACCGGCCGTTGAGCCGTCCGGCCGCGCGGGCGCTCGCACACACGCCCGTGACGCCGAACGCTGTCACGTCGTTCACGATCCTGCTCGCCATCGTGTCCGGGGCGCTGCTCGCGGTGGGCTGGAACATTGCCGGTGGCATCCTCATCCAGGCCGTCAGTGTGGTTGATGGTATAGACGGCGACCTCGCGCGCCTTCGCGGCCTGGCCACGCGTTTCGGCGAAGTCTTCGACGCCGTCAGCGACCGCTACGCCGACGCTTTCATGATCGGCGGGATGACGATCTACGCGGCGCGCTTCGAATCACACCCGCACCCGGCGGCCGTTGGCATGCTCGCGCTCGGGGCGGCGCTCATCGTGAGCTATAGCCGCGCGCGCATCGAAGCCGATCTCACGAAGACGCACCACGAGGCGCTCGGCAACCTCGATTCCGTTTTCGGCATCGCCAGCCGCGACGTGCGGCTGCTCATCGCGGCCATCGGTGCCGTGACGGGGCAGTGCTACATTGCGCTCATCGTGCTCGGAGCGCTCTCCGCCGCTGCCATCGGCTGGCGGCTGGTGTACCTGCGCTTCCGCCACGTCGGCACGCCGTGAAGGAGACGAGAGACGAAAGACGAAAGACGGGGCACGGACGCGGAAGCAGTCTAAGCTCGTCAGTGCACCCATCAGCCTCGGCACGAGCACCAGGATGCCAGGTGAACTCGTCCCTGGTATCTCGTCTCTGGTCTCTCGTCTCTTGTCTCTCGTCTCCGGCGTCCGCACACTGGAAAGGTGGATGACCTGGGATGGCGTGAATGGTTTGGGCTGGCTGCGCTGGCGCTGGCAGTTGGTATTGCCACGATGTTCCTCAATCCTTCCGCGAGCGAGTCGCGCAGTGCTGGCGATGCGGCGACGCCAATCGTCACGCAAACTGCGCCGCTCCCCGGTGGCTTGTCTTCGGCGACAACGCCGGCGCCCACGCCCATCCCGGGCAAGCTCACGGCCCCGGACAATGGTTGGTTCCTCCAGTACGTCGAGCTCGACGCGCAGGGCAACGAGTTTTCGAACGGCAGCGGCGTCGTGCAATCCCTGGACCTCGAATATAAGAACGCTCCCTTCCCGGATTTCAAAGACGACCGCTGGCTCGTCAACGCCGATGCCAGCCTTCGCGCGATCACGAGCGGGCCGCAACAATTCGTGCTCGAAATCCAGGGCGACGTGACGGTGAGCATCGGCGGCCGAGTCGTGGCCCAGGCCGTCCAGGAAGCCACGCCACGCTTATTCGCCGTGCGCTTCGATAGCCCGGCCGGGCCCGTCGCCGTTTCCATCCGCGCCCGCGACCGCAGCGGCCCGTTCGTGCTGCGCTGGGTCGGCTAAACCGCCGTACGGCTCTTCCGTCGCTGTTCTCGTTCAGGGTTCTCCCGGCTTGCCCGTCACTGCGGCCGCGCGGACACTCCCTCAATGGGATCGCGCCGCCCCGGCATCCGCG
>DATNET010000517.1:0-3060 GCA_035606745.1 Tepidiformaceae bacterium | reverse complement strand
GAGCGGCTTTCGAGTGTCGCCGGCGTGGCGCGCGTGACCATCAACGCGATTGACGGTGAGCGCGCAACGCTCGTCGTTGAACTGGACAGCGGCGAGGAAGAGGCCGACTAAACTCTGCCGCTGCACACTCCGCCCTGTGCTTGACGTACCATTCAGCGCATGAAGCTCCTCATCCTCGGCGGGACGGTCTTCCTCGGCCGGCACCTCACCGAAAGCGCACTGGCCCACGGACATGAGCTCACGCTGTTCAACCGGGGCAGATCCAACCCCGGCCTCTTCCCTGCTATCGAGACGATTCACGGCGATCGGGACGAAGGCTTCGCCGCGCTTGCCGGGAGGGCATGGGACGCGGTCATCGATGTCGCAGCCTACGTGCCAGCCCAGGTGGAACTCGCTGCCAGTCAAATCACGGCCGGCCACTACACGCTCATTTCGACTATCTCCGTGTTCGCCGACTTTTCGCGCCAGGGTCTCTCGGAGTCGGATGAGGTGGCCGTCCTGGACCCATCCGCCGAGCCGGAGGCCGCATACGCCTATGGCCCGCTCAAGGCGCTTTGCGAACAGGCCATCCGCGAAGCAAGACCAGAGCACTCGCTGATCATCCGCCCCGGCCTCATCGTTGGCCCGTTCGACCCCACCGATCGGTTCACCTACTGGCCGCTTCGCGTGGCCCGCGGAGGTGAAGTTCTCGCCCCGGAAGGCGGCCACGTGCCCGTACAGCTCGTCGACGCGCGCGACCTGGCGGGATGGACGTTGCGAATGGTGGAGGAGCGTGCGACAGGGACCTACAACGCCACCAGCCCGGCCGGTGCGCTGACGCTTGGAGATGTCTTCAAGGCATGCATCACCGCTCGCCCGGGCGTTTCCGGCGCGGACGTGTCCGTCACGTACGTGCCTGAGGCGTTCCTCCGCGAACGTGGCGTCTCACCATGGGCACAGATGCCCTTGTGGGTTGGTGGCGATCCCTCGATGGCCGGGTTCGCCGGGATTAACGTCGAAAAGGCGGTGGGGGCTGGGCTAACGTTCCGTCCGCTCGCCGCGACAGCTGCCGACACGCTCGCATGGGCCCAGGCGAAGACCCCGACTGAGCTAAGGGCCGGAATCACGCCCGAGCACGAAGCACAACTACTCTGCGCGTGGCATACGCTTACCAGCGCGCACCACGTACAGGGGGATAACTAGCATGGACATCAAACAATTCAACGCCGACTGGCTCGACGCTTGGACCAAGAAGGACACGGAGCGGCTGCTGACGTTCTATCACCCCGAGGTCGTCTACAAGGACGGCCAGGTGCCAGCCGGCCTTACCGGCCACGCCGCACTTCGACCCTACCTCGACAACCTGTTCCGAATCACTCCGCCGATGCGCTACGACCCCGACGAGGTGTGGGCTATCGAAAACGGCTTTTGCGGCCGTTGGCTCTGCACGATGGACCTGCCTGATGGGTCTCAGCGGCACATGCGCGGCTTCGACCTCTGCCTCCTTCGCGACGAGAAGATCGCGCTGAACGAGGTCTACACCCACAACCTCCCGGATTAGTTCGGCGGCCTTTACGGTCGAGCAAACGCGCCCTCTGGACCATCTTTTCCCCGGCGCACGATGCAGATACCCTCTCGGCGGCTGGTTGCTGACCAGCCGGGAGGCCCTGTGGCAGCCACGCATCAAAGACCGCGATGGAACGGGGCCACCCGGCCGATGCTCGTTGCCGCAGCGCTCGTGGCCATGGCCATGGCCGCCTGCGGGGGCGGGTCCACCAAAGCCCAGGGCGCCCCACCGCATTCAGCGCCCGCCACCTCCCGATCGAGCGCGGCAACCAGTGCTGGCGACGCCGTTACCGCGGGACTGTCTGCAACCGGCTGTGACGGCGCGGGGGGCCAGGGAGACTCCACACTCTCGCTCGTTTTCGGTCGCGTGACACGTACCGTGATCGTCCACCTTCCTACGGCTTACACCAGCACGGAGGCCGAGCCGCTCGTCCTCAACATGCACGGCAGCGGTTCCACCGCCGCGGCGCAGGAAGCATTCACCGGTATGGATACGACCGCGGACGCCAACAACTTCATCGTCGCCTACCCCCAGGCCGCGATTCCTGCTGGCTCCGGCTTCGACTGGAATGTTCCGGGGCAGCCACTCGTTGGTGGCGGTGCCGTCCCGCCTTCAGCGCCGAACGACGTGGCCTTTCTCCAACAGCTCGTGACCGTCCTCAGCCAGCGATACTGCATCGACCCGTCCCGCGTTTATGCCACCGGCTTTTCAGGCGGCGCACGGATGGCCAGCCAGTTGGGCTGCGACGCGGCCGGCGTCTTTGCAGCGGTCGCCCCTGTCAGCGGCCTGCGTCTGCCGTCGCCGTGTCCGTCAACGCGCGCTGAACCCGTGCTCTCGTTCCATGGCACCGCCGACCCCGTCGATCCCTACAATGGCCAGGGCCAGAAATATTGGACCTATAGCGTCCCAACCGCGGCAGAAGGGTGGGCGGCGCACGATAGTTGCGGTCCGGCAAGCGCAGTCTCGCAACCGGCCGCTGGAACGACGCTCACGAGCTATACCGGATGTAGCGACGACGCGGCTGTAGACCTGTATACGATCAGCGGCGAAGGACACGAATGGCCCGGAGGGCCGAAGCTTTCGGCCGCTCTGCAAAAGGAGCTTGGGCCTCAAAGTTCGGCTATCAACGCCGACGCCATTATCTGGGCATTTTTCGAAGCCCACTCGCTGCCTTGACCAGGGGGTCACGACGTTTCCCGCACCGTGGCAAAGAAGGCGCGCACATCGTCAACGAGCAGACCCGGTTCCTCGAGCGCCGCGAAGTGACCACCGCGAGGCATGTCCGTCCATCGGACGATGTTGAATCGCGGCTCCGCCCAGCTTCGCAAGGAGCGCCACGGTTCCTTAGGAAACGCCGCTACGGCCGTTGGCGTCTCGACCCGGCCGTACGCGAAACCGGCGGGATCGTGGCGAGCTTCATAGTAGATCGTTGCCGAACTGGCGACGCTGTTCGGCGCCCAGTAGAACATCAAGTTTGTCAGAAGCGTGTCTTTTGAGAACGACGACTCCACATC
>DATNET010000514.1:0-3643 GCA_035606745.1 Tepidiformaceae bacterium | reverse complement strand
GGTCGCGGAACTGCCGAAAGTGATGGAGTGTTTCTCCCTGCCGATCCAGGCTGGAAGCGACTCTGTGCTGGATTCGATGCGCCGCGGGTACAGCCGCGCAGAATACACAGCGAAGGTCACTGAGGTGCGTGGGCTAATGCCCGACGCCGGCATCACCACCGACATCATCGTGGGCTATCCCGGCGAGACGGACGAAGACTTCGAAGCGACCTGCCATCTGCTTGAAGAGCTGCGCTTCGACAAGGTCCATGTCGCGGCCTACTCGCCGCGGCCGGGCACCATCGCCTTTCGGAAGATGGAGGATGACGTGCCCGCCAACGTGAAGGCCGACCGCCTGCATCGCGTTGAAGAGCTCGAAGAACGGATCTCGCAGGAGATCAACCTCTGCTACGTCGGTTCGATGCAGCAAATTCTGATCGAAGGCGTGCGCAAGGAGCAGCCATTCGGTCGTACGCGCACGGGAAAGCTCGTCCATCTCGATGCCCCGGCCCGCGTGGGTTCGCTCGTCGATGTTCGTATCGCACACGCGGGCCCCTTCTCCCTGCGCGGTGCGGTTGAGGATTCCCTGGCGCTGGTGTAGTCCGTGCTGGTCATTGGAACTGCAACGGCAGGCTGGGATTCCAGAGGTCCAGCTGGAACTCCCATGGCGTTCTAGCCTCGATGAAAGCAACAGATCCTCCCGGAGCGGCACTCACGGCGCCCGAGGCTGGGTCGACCAGCAAGAATTTGGCGGCGGCGTTGATCACGACCGCCTTACCCGTTGGGGTCCATCCGAATGGCGAGACGGTTGGGGCCGCGCCCAGTTGAAGTTCGGCCGGGAAGGTGAGCGCCGGCCCCGGCGTCCCGGCCGCGGCGACGAGAACAGTTGCGCCGCCCGTACAGGCCTTCAGGACCAGCGACTTCCCGTCCGGCGACAGCGGGTCGTTCGCTTCTTCGTTCGAGAATGAGCCCGCGATCTTCGCTACTGGCGCGGCTGTGACGCTCACGATCGTCACCCCCGGAAGGCATCCGGAAGCATCGGGAGCGTTGAAGAAGCCAACGTTAGTTCCATCAGACGAGAAAAATGGCTGCACGCCGGGGCCAAGGTCGGTCAGCCCCGAGCCGTCGGCGGAGATGACCTCCACCGTCCCGGCCTTCGGACAGCTTTCCGACGCGTCCTTGCGCGTCCCACGCACGAACGTCACGTGCGAGCCGTCGCGTGAAACCGCCGGGCTGAAATCGCACGTCGTGTCGGCGTACTCTGTGAGCTGCTTCGTACCGAGCGTGAGCCCGGTCTTCGCGGTCGCGGATGAAGGGGTGATCCGCGTAACGGCTACTGGCGTCGGGGTTGCGGCCGCTTGCTGTGCTGCCGCGGCCGCAGTCGGAGTACCGGAACTACCTTTCGAGGAGCCGCCGCATGCCACCACCAACACCGAGAGTCCGAGCACAGCCGCCCCCCCGATACCAAAAATGAAACGGGGCCGGTAAACGTTACGAAGCGTCATGGCGGATTCCTTGTGCCGGGATGTTCCGGACTATACACGCCATTGCAAGCGGTCTTTCCCGAACGCTTGCGCCGCAGCAGTGCGTGACGAAGCAACGGGCACTCACGTCGCCGGGTGGTCCCGCCCGGCCAGATCGAGTGGCCCTCTTCGTGTACGCTTCACAGGAAAGATTCCCGGCACCGGGCGTGTCTTCGCCGGCTCGGTTCGGCTCGCAGACGGGCCATGATGAAGCGCTAACGGGCTGGAGGAGGGGGAGTGTCCCTGCCTGAACGACGGCGAAAGCAGCCGCAACAGATTTCTGGCTGGCCCCGCTGGGGCACCGTGGGCCGGTTTCGTGAAGCCGCGCAATCCACGTTGCTCTTCCCGCTCATCCGCAGCGGTTACACGCTGGAAGTGCGAGGACGAGAAAACCTTCGCGGCGTGAAGCAGCCATGCCTCATCGTTAGTAATCACAACATGCACCTCGATTGGAGCATGGTGCTGCGGGCACTCCCTCGCAGCTTCCGCCGCCGCACGATGGTTGCGGCCGCCGCCACCGACATTTTCGGGAACCGTTGGCGCGCCTTCACGGGCAAGCTGCTTGGGAACGCGTTCGCGTTCGAAAAGGGAGGCTCAGGTGTGCGGGAAAGCCTCGAACAGACCCAAGCGCTGCTGGACAGCGGATGGAACGTGCTCATCTTTCCTGAGGGAAAGCTCACGGTCTGTGGCCCGCTCCAGCCGTTCAAGAGTGGCATCGGCTGGATCGCCGCGCGCTCAGAAGCTGAGATAGTCCCGATGCGAGTCGATGTGTTGCGGCCTGGACTGTTCGAAGGCGCCCGGTTTCCGCGCTTTCGTGGCCGGGCGAGGGTGAGCATTGGCAAGCCTCTGGTGATCGAGCGAGGTGCAGCGCACGATGACTCTGCGCGGCGCCTTGAACAGGCCGTGCGCGACGCCTGAACCCCGGTGTTGCCGATAGGACGGCATGACAACAGGGGAGTCCCAGCCTGAGCTGAAACTCCCCTGCGGCGGTCCGTGCCGGGAGAGCGGGTGGTGGACTCTAAGAAGCGGTTTGACTCCGAGCGAGAATCGGGCTCCGAGGGAGGAGGCAGACCGAACCGGAGTGCAGAGGCACGAACCATGCTCACGGTAGCGCTCACGGGATTACCTCATGGCGCATTCTCGATGCCCTCGCGTTGCAGCGAGCTATCAGCTGCACCGCGACCCTCCCTCCGTCCATGTACGCTGAGGCGGTGACGACGGACATCCTCCGAAGACTGGGCGAGCGCAGCCGGCAGGTTGTGGCCGAAGGAGTCAGTGCCAGCCAGGGTAATCCCGGCTCGTGGCGCTATCGCGCCTTCGCCTTCCTGCGGGAGTACGGCGCGGAAGCCTCCAAGGATGACATCACCGGGCTCGCCGCCGAGCTTTCGTACCGATTTTTTCTCTCGCTCTTCCCGTTCTTGATTTTCCTCGCGGCCCTGGGGGCGTTCGCTGCCTCGGCCTTTCACATTGCTGATCCTACGCAGACGATCATGTCCCGCATTGGCGACAGCCTCCCATCCGACGCCCGCAGCATCGTCCAAAAGCAAGTCTCGAGCGTCGTCGGCACGAAGAGCGTGGGCTTACTCTCGGCCGGCATCCTCGGCGCCCTGTGGGCCGCGTCTGGCGCGGCTAAGGCCATCATCAAGGCCCTGAACCGCGTCAATCAATCACAGGAAACGCGGAGCTTCTGGAAGAGGACAGGGATCTCCCTCGGGCTCGTTATTGTCGCGACGGGCGGCCTCATCTGCGCCGCCGCCCTGTATCTCCTCACGAGCACATGGGGCACCGAACTCGCCAACTATTTCGGTGCCGGTTCATTGTTCTCAATAGCGCTCTCAGTAGTGGTCTGGCCGATCGCCATCGCCCTACTCACCGTCGGTGTTGCCACGGTCTACCGATACGCACCGGCCGGCGGCGTACCGTTTCGGGCCGCGAGCTGGGGCGCGGTCGTCTTCGTGGCTGTATTCCTGCTGACGTCCGTCCTCTTCGGCCTGTACGTGTCGTCCTTCGGCACGTACAACAAGACCTACGGCACACTCGGAGGCGTCGTGGTCCTGCTCACATGGCTCTACATCACCAATCTCGCACTCCTCGGCGGGGCGGAGTTGGATTGGTTCCTGGCGCAGCGCCGGGCAAAAAGG
>DATNET010000483.1:0-2167 GCA_035606745.1 Tepidiformaceae bacterium | reverse complement strand
CGCCGCCGAACGCGCCGACCACGCCGCAGACCGGATCCTCGACGATGCGGCGGACCAACTCGCGCTCACCGTGCGCGCGGCTTGCAGCTTCGCCGGCGTCGAAACTCGGCCAGTCCCGGTTGCGCTCGGCGGCCGGCTCGTCTCCGAGGGCAGCCCGCTTCGCCGGCGTCTCATTGACGTCTTGGCCGCCGAACCAGATGCTGTGGCCGTGCGCAGTGCCGACCATGGCGCGCTCGACGGCGCCATCCGGCTGGGTTCAGCCGAAATACCGACCGAATATCGTGCACTCGTGCACGTGTGGAATGAGGAATTGCGCGATGAAAACTGACACGTGGCCCGCGGACTCTTCAGGGCGAGAATACCTCGAGATTGCGGGTCGTTTGATTTCGCGCCTCGCCAGCGAGGAGTGGAGGAATGTGCGCGCCGCCGCGGAGCTGGTCGGCACCGCGGTCGCCGCTGGGCGGACGGTGCACGCGTTCGGCACCGGACACGGGCATATGCTGGCCGAAGAACTGTTCTACCGGGCAGGTGGTCTGGTGCGAGTTCGGCCCATCCTCTTCGACGGACTGATGCTGCATTCGAGTGCCCCGCTCAGCACCGCTCTTGAGCGGCTGCCGGGTCTTGCAATAGCCCTTCTTGACGACCATCACGTTTGCGAAGGCGACGTGCTGATCGTTTCGTCCAACTCTGGCGGCAACGCGGTCACCTCCGAGCTTGTGCAGCTGGCCCAAGGCCGTGGACTCCATGTCGTCGCCATCACGAGCGTCCGCCACGCGACCTCCCCACTTGCTCGCTCTACCGAGTACCCACGGATCCATGAACTCGCCGAGGTGGTCATCGATAACGGCGGCGAAGTCGGCGATGCTGCCGTGCGGGTGGACGGGTTCGCCCGGGCGGTCGCTCCGACTTCGACCGTCGTCGGGGCTGCCATCCTGAACGCCGTCATCGCGGAGGCCGTGCAGATCATGGTTGAAAACGGCGTCAATCCCGATGTCTACGAGAGCAGCAATTCGGCCGGAGGCGATGCCGCCAACGCCCTCCTCATCGAGGCCGCGAGCCAGAAGGCAACGCGGTGAGCCAGGTATCCGAGCGATACGGCACCGACAAGTCCAGCACTCCAGCATTCGCGCTGCGCGGTGTTGTCGAGGGGTTCTATGGTCGCCCGTGGACCCACGAGCAGCGTCTGGATGTCATCGACTTCATTGCCGAGCGCGGGATGAACGTCTTCGTTTACACGCCAAAGGATGACCCACTGGTGCGCAAGGCCTGGCGCCAGCCGTACACAGGCGAACAGCTCGAGAGACTCGGCGAACTGGCCGAGGCGTGTCGGAGACGGGGCATGGATCTCGTTTATTGCCTGTCGCCGGGACTATCCATAAGGTATTCGAGCGCAGACAACATCGCCGAGCTGTGCGCCAAGTTCGACAGTGTGGCTAGCCTCGGCATCGGCTTCTTTGGCCTGCTGTTGGACGATATCCCAGACGAACTGCAACACGACGCCGACCGCGAGCGATTCGACGACCTGGCACACGCCCACACTCACATCGTTGGAGAGGTGTTCGCGCACCTCCAGGGGAAGGATGCCGGGAACCGGCTCATCGTCTGCCCGACGGCCTATTGGGGCTACGGGGATGAACCTTACGTCGAGCGGCTCGGTCGCGGTATCGACCCGCGCATCGAGTTCTTCTGGACCGGGCGCGCCATCTGCTCCGCGACCATAGACCTCGCGGATGCCGCCGCCGTCACGCGCACCATCGCGCGTCCCGTGACCTACTGGGACAACTATCCGGTCAACGATGTCGCGATGGGCGGTGAGCTGCACATCGGCCCGTATCGGGGACGCGACCGCCACCTCTACCGGTTCTCCACGGGCGTGATCGCCAACGGCATGGAGCTGTTTGAGTCGTCCAAGATCGCTTTTGCCACCATCGCTGACTACCTGTGGGATCCGGAACACTACGATCCCGAGGCGAGCTGGGCCGTGGCGCTACGCGACGTGGTGGCTTCAGACGCCGACCTGGACGCCTTCGCGATCTTTGCCGACAACGTGCGCGGCTCATGCCTGTCTCAGAGTGATGCCCCCATGGTGTCCGCGGCTCTCGAACAGTTCACGTTCGAGCAAGAGACCGGGGACGCACGCGCTGCGTCAGCGAAGCTCGTCGCTGTG
>DATNET010000482.1:0-2838 GCA_035606745.1 Tepidiformaceae bacterium | reverse complement strand
AACAGCGACTGCATGATGCCGCCGAGGATGAAGAAGAGGAACGAGAACGGATAGGGGTCGAAGCCGGAATTGCTGGCGATTGCGCTTTGCCAGAACGCCCAGGTCCCCATGAGGACGCAAAGCAGGTAGAAGAACACCATCGTGCCGGCCAGGCCCACGATGTGGTCGGCGAGCCAGCCGTTGAAGCGCTGAAAAGCGGAGCGCTCGGCGCGCATGCCCGAGATGACCTTCGCGGGGTGGACGAGCGGGCCTGCGCCAGCCAGGCGGTCGACCATTGTCCGCACCTCCTCTGGTGAACGGAACGGATGCAAATGCAGGGCTGCCATCTGATTTCCTGGGGGCGATGAGTACGCGAGCGGTAGCTTCGCGCCACCGTGGATCATACGGGCGTCCGGCGGATGGCCATACGGACGAATCCGTGGCCCCGTTTGGCGGCTGCGGCGGTGCGATCGGATGGGCTAAACTCGAAGCCGGGTGAGGAGGGTTCGCGGGAGCGAGCGGCCCGCCGGCCCGGCCGTCATTCTCGCCAGCGATTTTCGCAAGCGGTTTCGCCTGCATTGGAGCGTTTGCTATGGACCCCGATATCGCCGCCCTGATCCCGGTGCTTGAGGCCGATACGGCCGGGCGGCTCGAACTCCTTGCGACGCAGTTGGACGAAGTCCGGGCGCAGCGTGCCGCGCTGTCCCTGCCCACCCAGGGCACCGGGCCGGACGTTGCGCTCCAGGAGGACCGGCTGATCATCGGGCCGGAGGGAGAGGTGCCGATCCGGCTGTTCGTGCCCGAATCGCCGGTTGGCGCGTACCTGCACATCCACGGCGGCGGGTGGGTGCTGGGTTCGCACACCGGCCAGGACCCGATGCTGCGGCGTATCGCCAACGAAACGAAGCTGGCAGTCGTGTCCGTGGGCTATCGCCTGGCCCCGGAACACCCCTACCCCGCGGGCCTCGATGATTGCGTGGCGGCGAGCAAGTGGCTCGAGGAGAACGCCGCAAGCCTTGGCGTCGCCGACGCTGAAGCGCTGACGATCGGCGGGGAGTCAGCCGGTGGGAACCTCGCCGTGGCGACGTTGCTCTATCGCCGGGACCACATGGAGTTGCCGTTCCGGGCGGCAGTGCTGACCTATGGCGTGTTTTCAGCGATCTACGACCTGCCGTCGATGAAGGCGCTCTGGGATCGGAAGCTTGTGCTGAGCGGGCCCATCATGGAGTTCTTTTCCAACGCATACGCGCCGGGCCGCAACCTGACGCACCCCTACATCTCGCCGCTCTATGCCGATCTCCGCGGGATGCCGCCCGCGATCTTCAGCGTGGGCACGCTGGACCACCTGTACTCTGACACGATGCTGATGGCGAAGGCGTGGGAGGCGGCAGGGGCGCGGGCGGAGGTCCATGAATACCAGGATGGGCCACACGGCTTCAACAATATGCCGCTGGCAATCGGGCGCGACGCGAACAAGCGGATCATCGCGTTCCTGAAGGATATCGTTGGCGGCGACGCGGCTGAGGCAACGGCTACGAAATAGCGGCCGATGCGGCCGGACTGCCAAGCCGGCCCGGGATGTGCTCGAACTGGAGGATGTGGTCAAACGTCTGGCGCTCGCGGATGACCTCGGGCGTCCCATGCGAGATAAGCACCTCTGCAGCGAGCTTGCGGGTGTTGTAGTTCGATGACATCGCCGCACCGTAGGCGCCGGCATCGTGGATGAGCAGGTAATCTCCCACGCGCGCTTCTGGCAGGAGGCGCGTCACGACGACGCCGCCTTCTTCCTGGGTGAACACATCGCCCGATTCGCAGAGCGGGCCGCCAACGATGACCTCGTGGGCAGACGTTATGTCGCGGCCGTCGCTCGGGGCGATCGAAATTTCGTGATACGAGCCGTACATCGCTGGCCGAACAAGGGTATCGAAGCCGGCATCGACGAGGTAGAAGGTATTCGCGCCCATGCGCTTCACGGCGCGTATTTCGGTGATAAGCGTGCAGCTTTCGGCGACGAGGTAGCGGCCCGGCTCGACTTCCAGCGAGATGCCATGGCCAACGATGTCTTCGATCGCGCGCCGGGCGCGGTCCCACAGGCCAAAATAGGCATTGATATCGATGCGCGGCTGGTCTTTGCGATACGGGATGGGAAGGCCGCCGCCAGCGGAAATCACTTCGAGTTGCGGCCCCACGCGCGCGGCGGCCTTGACCATGGCGTCGCAAACGGTGGCGAGGTGTTCGAAATCCGTGCCCGAACCGATGTGCATGTGGAGGCCCTGGATCGCGACGCCGGCGCGCTTGCCCAGTGCCAGGCACTCTTCCAGCTGCTCGTGCCAGATGCCGTGCTTCGAAAACTCGCCGCCAGTATTGGTCTTGCGGGAGTGCCCGTGCCCGAAGCCGGGATTGATGCGGAGGGTAACGTTCGCCCCCGGATACACGGCGCCAAGCTGGCCAAGCATGTCGGGCGAGCCCACGTTGACCGGAATATGGTGCTCGGCAATGAGCGCGAGTGCATCGGCGTCGAAGAGGTCGGCGGTAAAGACGACGCCCGGCGGCTCGCCTTCGCCGGAATAACCCACACGCAGGGCGCGATAGATTTCCCCTGCGGAAACGGCGTCCACCACGACGCCGTGGCTGCGCATCAGGGCGAGGATAGCGAGGTTCGGACAGGCCTTCTGCGCGAAGCGCACGACGGGGAACGGCGCCAGCTCGGCGAGACGTTCGAGGATCACGGCCTCGTCGTAGATGAACGACGGAGTCCCAAATGTGCGCGCCAGCCCGGCGACTGGAACACCTGCGAGCTGGTGGACGATGTTGTTCATGACATGCATCGTCCCACACACAACGGGGAGAGACGAGGGC
>DATNET010000439.1:0-6815 GCA_035606745.1 Tepidiformaceae bacterium | reverse complement strand
GCCGTTTTCGGAGATGGTGCGGACCAAACGCTCGCGAGATTCGCCATCCACGCTGCCGCCCCGGAGTTGGGCGCAGTCCCGGCGTCCATCGCGCCGCTGTATGCCGCCCGCGGCCGCGGAGAAGTCAGCGGATTTACGGTCCCGGCGATCAACATCCGGGGGATCGCCTACGACATGTCCCGCGCACTCTTTCGCGCCATCAAGAGCCAGCTCGCCAGCGCCACGGTGTTCGAGTTGGCCCGCTCGGAGATGGGATACACCTTCCAGGATCCAGCCGAGCTTTCGGCGGTAGTGCTGGGTGCGGCAATCGCAGAGGGCTACGAGGGCCCGGTGTTCATGCAGGGCGACCATTTTCAGGCGAATGCCAAGAAGTTCGCCACCGATCCCGAAGGCGAAACACACGCGCTCGAAGAGCTCATCAAGCAGGCGATCGCGGCTCAGTTCTACTGCATCGATATCGACGCTTCGACGCTCGTCGACCTCAGCCGTGACACCGTTGCCGAACAGCAAGCGCCCAATGCGAAGCTCACCGCGCGGCTCGCGAGGCTCGTGCGCCAGCTCGAACCCGAAGGCGTCACGGTTTCAATCGGCGGTGAGATCGGCGAAGTGGGCAAAGAGAACAGCACCGTGGAGGAACTGACGACGTACGTCGACGGCTTCCGTGAACTGCTGGGCGCCGACGTTCAGGGCATCTCTAAGGTCAGTGTCCAGACCGGGACGAGCCACGGCGGCATCCCCCTTCCGGACGGCTCCATAGCACGGGTTGCCATCGCGTTCGAAACGTTGCAGGAGATGTCCCAGGTCGCCCGAGAGCGATACGGGATGGCCGGCGCCGTGCAACATGGCGCCAGTACGCTGCCGGACGAACTGTTTCATCGCTTCCCAGAGGTGGAAACGGCCGAAATCCACCTGGCCACTGGCTTCCAGAACCTGATCATGGACAGTCCGGCGTTCCCGAGGTCGCTGCTCACGGAAATGCACGACTACGCCCAAAAAGAGTTCGCCAGCGAGCGCACTGCCGATGAGACCGATGTGCAGTTCTTCTATAAGACCCGAAAGAAAACGTGGGGCCCGTTCAAGCGTGCAACATGGGACCTTCCTGCCGATGTCCAGGGCGCCCTCGGACTGGCGCTACAGGAGAAGTTCGAGTTCCTCATGCAGCAGCTAAACGCTAACAACACCCGCGAATTTGTCATTCAACACGTCTTCCATCAGCCAGTAGAGGTCGAGCCCCCGGTGCTCTCGGCGACGTCGTAAGTTCGCGTTATGCAACGCCGGCGGATTCGACCTTTACCTTCGCTTCGGCCGCAGTGAACTACGGTGGATGCATCCTCCGGTGGAGCCACGCGCAAGATGAGAGTGCTGGTCGTTGAAGATGAAGAGCCGATCGCGAACGCGATCGAGCGTGGGCTGATCAAAATCGGGTACGCAGTCGATGTCGCCTACGATGGCGCCGAAGCCATCGAAAAAGCGACCGTGAATAACTATGACGTGGTCTGCCTGGACCTCAACTTGCCGCGACTCGACGGCATCGAGGTCTGCCGCAGGCTGCGAGAGGACCGCTTCGCAGGCGGGATAATCATGCTTACCGCGCGGAGCACGATAAAGGAGCGGATCGAGGGGCTCGATAAGGGCGCCGACGACTATCTCGTGAAGCCGTTTGCCTTCAGCGAGCTGGCGGCCCGCATCCGCGCCGTAACGCGCCGCGAAGGTGGGCTACGCGAGCCCGTGCTCAACACGCGAGGGCTTGAACTCGACCCCAACACCAACCGGGCAAAACGCGACGGTCAGGATATTCACCTGACGCCCAAGGAGTTCGCCCTGGTGTACTATCTCGCCCGGAACGAAGGCCGTGCCGTCCCTCAAGAGGAACTCCTCGAACACATCTGGGACGAGCACGCCAACCCCTTCACGCAGACCGTCAAGGTTCATATGAACAACCTGCGACGCAAGCTCAACGAAGGTTTCGAAGACCAGCTCATCGAAACCATCCGGGGGAAGGGTTACGTCCTCTAGGATCCATATGCCCCCCTTCACCCGGACGGTGCGTTTCCGGCTGACGATCTGGTACTCGAGTCTTCTGCTCGTGTTCGGGGTGGCGTTTGTCGTCGCCTTGAACTTGGCCGCACGCCTCGATCAACCGGACTTCGTGGAGCTGCAGGGCGTCCGCAACGACGTGCAGTGGGTCGAAGTCCATAACGGCCCCGGCAACGCTGTGAGCGGGATCTACCAGGTCGTGACGCCGCAACTCATCGTCAAGCAGGCCGAAGACCAGATTTATTCCCACAATCTCGACCGGCTGCGGACCTGGTCGCTGCTGTCCGTCGTGGCTCTGGCGCTAGCTTCAGGCGTAGGCGGTTATGTCCTGTCGGGAATGATGCTCCGGCCGGTGCGCGACATCACCCGCGTAGCCTCATCGATTAGCGAGAAAAATTTCGGCGTCCGCATCAACCACCAGGGCCCGAAGGACGAACTCTGGGCGCTGGCGAAAACGTTCGACTCGATGATCGACCGCCTCGAGACATCATTCGAACGGCAGAGACAGTTCGTCCAGGATGCGTCCCACGAGCTGCGCACGCCCCTCGCCGCGATCCGTACGAACATCGAAGTAACCGAAATGGACCCCGATGCAAGCGCCGACGAATACCGTTCTCTGATGGAGACGGTGAAAGCGCAGACCGCACGACTCACCCATTTGAGCGAGGACCTTCTGCTCCTCACGAGCGAGGACAAAGACACCGTCGAAAAGGAACCCGTCGACTTGCCCGCCCTGGCAAAGGAAGTCGTCACCCAGCTTTCGCCTCTCGCGGAGCCGCACCACGTTGCGCTAACGGTGGATGCCCCGGAGTCGCTCGAAATCCAGACAAGCCCGGATCTGCTCTATCGCTGCGTTTCGAACCTTGTAGATAACGCGATTAAGTATTCTGGAGACGGGAGCGTGGTAGCTATTCGTGTCTCAAAGCAAGATTCGCAGGCCCGCATCGAGGTCGCGGACAACGGCCGGGGGATCCCGGCGGAGGAAGTGAGCAAGATCTTCAACCGCTTCTATCGCGTGGACCGCGGCAGAAGCCGTCGCGAAGGCGGCAGCGGCCTGGGCCTCGCCATAGTCCAGGATGTCGTCGAAGCACTCGGTGGGGACGTTGGCGTCCGTTCTACCGTCGGCGAAGGCACGACGTTTGCGATTACCTTGCCCACCGGCGATGCAACGTTATGAGGAGCATACAGATTCCTTGACCACCAGCGATGCCCCCGCTACGTTTGCAGACTCAAATCAGGCGCTTCGGTAAGCGATCGTACCGCGCGTAAACCGGTCTTGTGTCCTACTGGATCTGTCTCACAAGGAGTCTCCGATTTGTCTCGACTGCTCGACCGGATAAACAGCGCACAAGACATCCGCGAACTTAGCTATCCCCAACTCGAACAGCTCGCCGGTGAAATCCGCGAGTTCCTCGTGGATTGCGTCCATTGCATAGGCGATGGCGGCCACCTGGCCTCCAATCTGGGCGTCGTAGAACTTTCGCTCGCTCTGCATCGGCAGTTCGATACGCCGCGGGACAAGATCATTTGGGATGTGAGTCATCAGATTTATGTCCACAAGATGCTTACTGGCCGCAAAGAGCGCATGGCGACCATCCGCCAGTTCCAGGGCCTTTCCGGGTTCGCAGACCGGAATGAGAGCCCCCACGATGCATTCGGCGCCGGCCACGCCGGCACGGCCATCTCCGCCGCCGTCGGCATGGCCGTCGCGCGCGACCTAAAGGGCGAAGACTTCAAGGTCGTGGCCGTTGTGGGCGACGGCGCAATGACGGCCGGCATGGCACTCGAAGCCATGAACCACGCTGGCCATCTTCGCGAAAACATGCTCGTCATCCTCAACGACAACGCCATGTCGATCTCGCCCAACGTCGGCGGGCTCAGCCGAAACATCAACAAATTGCGCGTCGATCCTCTCTACCGAAACGCCAAGCGCGAAATCGGCGGCATGGTTGAGCACTTGCCTCTCGGCCATCAAATGTGGCAGGGCGCCAAACGCGTGAAATCGAGCATGCGCGATCTCCTCATCCCGGCGAGCTTCTGGGAACAGTTCGGATTCGAATACTACGGGCCCGTCGATGGACACGACATCCACGAGCTCGAAGCGACGTTGCAGGCGATCACGAAGGTCCGCGGAAAGCCGGTGCTGCTGCACATCCTGACGGAGAAGGGCCATGGCGTCCCGGAAGCGGCTGCGGACCCCATCAAGAGCCACAGCGGCACGTTCTGGTTGAAGAGCAAACCGCTGCCCGGCAGCCCGCCGCCACTCCCTACCTACAGCCAGGTGTTCGCGGAGGCGACGCAGGAGCTGATCGAGAGCGACCCGCGAGTGGTCGCGATCACTGCCGCGATGCTCGAAGGCACCGGCCTGGCGCCAGTACACGCCAAACATCCGGATCGCGTTTTCGATGTCGGCATCGCGGAGCAGCACGCCGTCACGTTCGCAGCCGGCCTGGCGACCCAGGGGATCCGCCCTATCGCGGCGATCTACTCCACGTTCCTTCAGCGAGGCTTCGATTCTGTCGTCCACGATGTCGTGGTCCAGAATTTGCCCGTGGTGTTCGCCATGGATCGCGCCGGCTTCGTCGGGGACGATGGCAAAACGCACCAGGGCTTCATCGATATCAGCTATCTCCGTTGCCTCCCCAACATGGTCGTCAGCGCGCCAAAAGACGAGCAGGAACTGCGCGACCTGCTCTATACGGGTGTCATGCACGACGGCCCGTTTGCGCTCCGATTCCCGCGTGGAACGGGCAACGGCTCCCCGACCAACCTGCCCATGAAGCAGATACCGATTGGCCGCGCCGAGGTGCTGCGAATCGGCGGGGATGTGACGTTGCTCGGCTTCGGCAGCTCCGTGAGCGAATGCCTGAAAGCCGCGGCAATGCTGGAAGAGGACGGGATCTCCGCCACCGTGGTGAATGCCCGGTTCGCCAAGCCGCTTGATGGAGAACTTATTCTGCGGCTTGCACGTGAGACCGGTGGCATCATCGCCGTGGAAGAAAATGTCCGCGCCGGGGGCTTCGGCGAGGCCGTGCTCGATCTCCTGGGCGAACACCGTGCGGCCGACCGTTGGCTCGCCGGCCTCGGCATGCCGGATGCCATCGTCGACCATGGTCCCCAGGGGACAATGCGAAAGCTGTGGGGAGTCGATGCGGCCGGGATCGCAGCCCGGACACGCGAAGCACTTGGATGGTCGAAGCCGGATTCGGGCGCGCCGCTTGTCGACGCACCGGTTGTTGCCTGAGAGTGGCGACGCTGCCGGCTGCCACGTCGAACTTGCTCGTCCATCGTGAGCCGTTGGAAGAAGCGCTTCGGGCCGCCGTGGGTGACCTGGACGGTCCCGCGGACGCCGCCATGCGCTACGTGATGGGCTGGGAAAACGAATCCGGCCAGCCGATCGATGCTGCAGGAAAACGCATCCGGCCAGCGTTGTGCCTGTTCGCCGCCGAAGCCGCCGGGGGAAGCATCGCAGATGCGATGCCCGGCGCCGTCGCGGTAGAACTGGTCCACAACTTTTCTCTCGTTCACGACGAAGTTCAGGACCACGACGCCGAACGTCACCACCGCCCCACGGTGTGGGCGAGGATGGGCGAAGGCCAGGCAATCAACATCGGCGACCTCCTCTACACACGCGCGATCCGCGCGCTCACCGATGGCGCCGGCGAGTCCGCAAGGAGAATGCGTGCTCTCGGCGTGCTGAACGTTGCAATCGAACGAATGATCCGCGGCCAGTGGGATGACATTGCCTTCGAAGGGCGCGACGACGTCACCATCGATGACTACCTGGCGATGGTCGCCGGAAAGACGGGAGCACTGCTCAGCGCACCATTGGAAATTGGGGCGATCCTCGCGGGGGCATCGCCCTCCGTTTCGTTGGCGCTCGGGCGTTGGGGTATGCACATTGGCGCCGCGTTCCAGGCCCAGGACGACTTTCTCGGCATCTGGGGCGACCCTGGACAGACCGGAAAGTCGAACACCAATGACATCGCCCGCCGCAAGAAAACGCTCCCCATCATTCACGCGCTCGGCAACCCCGGAGCCGCCGACGTGGTGCGGCGCGCTTACGCTCGTGGTCAACTCGACGATCACGACGTCGCAGCCGTCGCCGAGGCCCTCAAGGCCGCGGGATCAGACTCGTACTGCCGGGAACGAGCTCGCGAACAGGCAGCTGAAGCAGATGACCTGCTCGCGGTGCTTGAATTCGACGATGCGACGCGCGAACAGTTCCGCGCTGTCGCCGCCTACTTCGTGGAGCGAGACGCGTGAGCCAACCGGCAAAGACCCGGGATGTTCAGTTGGCCGCGGACGGCTTCGTCGAGTCGGTCCATTTGAGCGCGATGCATACGATGACGAAGCCCACATCCACCCGCATCCGGCTTTTGGCCGGGCTCGGCGTCCAGGGAGACGCGCATCTCGGCACGAAGGTGAAGCACCGCTCGCGAGTGGCGCGTGATCCCGCTCAGCCCAATCTGCGACAGGTTCATCTCATCCACGCCGAGCTACACGACGAGCTGCGCGTTCGCGGCTTCGATGTCGCTGCAGGGGCCATGGGCGAGAACGTGACGACACGCGGCGTCGACCTCCTTGCCCTTCCTACCGGCACGCGATTGCACCTCGGCGAATCCGCCATCATCGAGGTCAGCGGTCTGCGCAACCCGTGCTCGCAACTCGATGGTCTCCAGGCCGGATTGATGGCAGCCGTGTTGGACCGCGATGAGGCTGGCAATCTTGTCCGCAAGGCCGGGGTAATGGCCATCGTCGTCAATGGCGGAGACGTC
>DATNET010000430.1:0-4188 GCA_035606745.1 Tepidiformaceae bacterium | reverse complement strand
AGCAGGGAAGATGAAGCCGCGGCGCTTACAAAGCGAGACGATGGTTTCGAGGTCGGTAGCCGGCATGTGATGGTGGTCCTCTGTGCGGAGCTCGGCACGCCTGGCAAGCGTGTCGGCATTCTCACAGTAACCCAGGCCCGCGTCACGCTCCCGCGCGAAGCCTGGTGGCACGGGCAAGGGAAGGCAGCACGGCCACGAATGCCAGCACGAGCGGCCACGTGCGCCCACGAAGGAGGTTGTAATCCTTGAGCAGTTCGCGCCAGGTCTTGTGGTCGACCACTTTTCCGAACCCGAATTCGAACGCGAGGGTGAGCGCCAGCCAGAGCATCCCGGTCGAGCGAGCCTCGCGTTCGGTCGACTTCCATCGCCGTTCGAGGGGGACGGTGTAGGCGGCCATCGCCGCTGCCAGAGTCAGCCCGGAAACCTGGTGTGATGCCTGTTCGCCGAGCGCCTTCCGATACAGAAGTTCCCTCGCCACACCGTTCGCTACACCCAGCACCGCCAGGGGCGGCCACGAGACTAACGCCCGCCGGAGCCAGGCCGCCCCACGTTCGGCGTCAATACCGTAAGGCGAACCGCCGTAATCTAACGTTGTCACCCCACTACGATACCCGGCCCGACCACCGCGCTGCTATGCCAGGGGCAAGCCAGCGTCAATCATCCGGTCATTGCGCGTTCGGCCCGCGCCGCTAGCTCGCCGGGCTCCAGCGGGATGTCATAGAGCTTGTGGCGCGAACGTGAACCTCTCAGCAAGACGACATCGCGCGCAGGGACGTTCAACGCCTTTGCCAGAAGCCTCACTACGGCCTTGTTGGCGGCGCCCTCCGCTGGCGCAGCAGTCACGCGGAGCAGCAGGGCGCCGTCGGGGCTAAACCCGTCAAGTGCGTTCTTGGCGGCGCGTGGTGTAACGCGGACCTCCAGCCGGCTCATCGCCGAAGACTACGTGCCTGAGGCCGAGAACGAAATCTTCACGAGCACTAGAACATTTGTTTGCAGCCGTGTACGATGCGGTACGACAGCAGCCGGGGTTTTGCGCGAAACTGGCGCCGCGCGATGCGAGTAGAATTGCCCCGAAAACCGCTGAATGGGTGACATATGGCTGAGAACGACCGCGCACGCGCGCTAGACCTGGCACTGGCGCAGATCGAGAAGCAATTTGGGCGTGGAGCCGTGATCAAATTGGGTGAGGGCACCCCGGCCGCGATCGAAGCCATCCCCAGTGGGTCGCTGGCTCTCGATATCGCTCTCGGTGTTGGCGGCATCCCCAAGGGACGCGTCACCGAGATCTTCGGGCCCGAATCTGCAGGGAAGAGCACCCTTGCCCAGCACATCATGGCCGAGGCCCAGAAGGCCGGCGGCACGGCGGCCTATATCGACGTGGAGCACGCAATGGACCCGGGCTACGCCCAGGACCTCGGTATCCGCCTCGAAGATTTGCTGGTTAGCCAGCCCGAGAGCGGTGAACAGGCCCTTGAAATCTGCGAGGCGCTCGTGCGCTCGAACGCAGTGGACGTGATAGTGGTCGACTCCGTCGCGGCGCTCGTGCCACGGGCCGAAATCGAGGGTGAGATGGGCGATGCCCATGTTGGTCTGCAGGCGCGCCTGATGTCGCAGGCGCTGCGGAAGCTGACGAGCACCATCTCACGAACCAGCACGTCCGTGATCTTCATCAACCAGCTCCGCGAAAAGGTTGGCATCGTCTTCGGGAACCCAGAAGTTACGCCTGGCGGACGCGCCCTCAAGTTCTATTCGTCCGTGCGCATCGATATCCGTCCGGTGGAATCGATCAAAAAGGGCACGGAGGTGGTAGGCCGGCGCGTCAAGGCCAAGATCGTCAAGAACAAGGTCGCAGCACCGTTCCGGATTGCCGAATTCGACATTATGTTCGACCATCCACGCGGTATCAGCCGTTCGGGTGATGTTGTGGACCTCGGCGTGGAGCGGGCCATCCTCACCAAGAACGGTGCATTCTATAGCTACGGCGACCTCCGGCTTGGCCAGGGACGCGAAAACGCGAAGTCCTTCCTGGACGACAACGTCGAACTACGGCTGGAGATCGAGACGGAGATCAGGCGCGACGCCGGGTTGCCAATCCCACCAAAGGCGGAGCCAGAAGCTCCGGCGAAGTTGCCCAGGGCCACCGCTGCCACTGCTACCATCAGGCCGGCCGAGCCCGTGCCCGCAGGTGGCAAGTAGGCACGGGGGAGTCCAACACCGTGTCCCCCGCGCACGGTGCGCCACGCGTTACGTCGCTCCGCGCCGGGCCCAAGCGCGGTAGACAGACGATCTTGCTGGCCGACGGCCGGTCGTTCGAGTTTAGCGACGAGGCATGCCTGCGGGCCGGCGTGAGAGTCGGCGCCATCGCAGACGAAGCCTATCTACAACAACTGGAAGCCGACGAGCAACGTGCGGCCGCGCACGAGTCGGCGCTCCGGCTCCTGTCTTACCGCGCGCGCAGCGAAGGCGAAGTCCGCTCGCGGCTCAGGCGCCAGGGCCTTAGCGAGGACATCATTGACGCGGAGCTGGACCGCCTCCGCACGGCCGGGCTGGTGGACGACGAATCATTCGCCCGGATGTGGGTGCAGGAGCGCGGCCAGCTTGCACCGCGCGGCGAGCGGCTGCTTCGCAATGAGTTGCGTACGAAAGGCATAGCCGCGGAAGCCATCGACGCCGCGACTGAATTGGTAGACGACCATGCGGCGGCGATTTCGTTAGCCCGGACCAGGGCGCGGAAGCTGAGCGGCACCACGTACGAGGAATTCAGGAATAAAGTCGGGGCGCTCCTGCAGCGCAAAGGGTTCGATTACGGGACAGCAGCGGCCGCCGTTCGCGAGGTGTGGGCAGAACATTCTGGCGACACGGAGGAGGCCGAGGATCTTCGCGGGACCGGTTCATCCTCGTAGGAACGCGTTGGACGCTTGTACTGATGGCCTGAGGGACTCGCCAGTCCGTCCAGAAACTGCGCGCAGGGCGAACAATTCTTTGACGATCCCGGCGGGCGGCGGTACCATCGCAACACTCCAACAGACGTTTCCGAGCCGTTAGAAGCCGGTCGCGGTCAGTTGGGATGTGAAGTTTATGTCGAGTAGGTCGGCATGATGGAGAACACAAATGCTGGCGGTAATTGCCATTATCGTCGGCCTCGTCGGGTTGCTGGTAGGTGCGGGAGCGGGCTTTGTCGCTCGCAAGCGCGCGGATGGGACATCACTGCAGCAGGCAGAGGAGCAAGCCAGCCGCCTGATCACCGAGGCCGAGACGCGCCAAAAGGAGCTTCTCCTCGAGGCTAAAGAGGAAACGCTTCGCCTTCGTACAACTCTTGAAACCGAGGTCCGCGAGCGCCGCACCGAGGTGCAACGCATCGAGGGCCGGCTCACCCAAAAAGAAGAGAACCTCGACCGCAAGACCGAAGCGCTCGAACACCGGGAGCAATCACTACGGGATCGCGAATCGCAGATTGAACGCCTGCGTGCCGAGGCGGAAGAACTGCGCCAACGTCAGGCGGGTGAGATCGAGCGCGTCGCCGGGCTGACGCAGGCAGAGGCCCGCGACCAGCTCCTTGCTACCGTCGATAGCGAGATCCGCGAAGAGGCAAGCCGCCGAGTCCGGGAGATGGAAAAGGAGGTCGAGGCAACTGCTGGCGTTCGCGCTCGCAAGATTCTCGCCACCGCAATCCAGCGCTACACGTCCGAAGTTACGGCCGAGAGCACGGTGTCGGTGGTCCAGATTCCAAGCGACGACATGAAGGGCCGTATCATCGGCCGCGAAGGCCGCAACATTCGTGCCATCGAAGCGGCGACGGGCGTCGACCTGATCATCGATGACACGCCCGATGCCGTCACCGTCAGCGCCTTCGACCCGGTGCGCCGCGAGATCGCCCGCATGGCGCTCAGCAGCCTTGTCCAGGATGGGCGCATTCATCCAACTCGCATCGAAGAAGCTGTGACGAAGGCCCGGCGCGACGTCGAGAACACGATGTTGGAAGCGGCTGACGCCGCTGCTGTTGAAGCCGGGGTGCTGAACCTGCACCCTGAAGTCCTCAAAGTCTTTGGCCGTTTGCGTTACCGCACCAGCTATGGGCAAAACGTGATGCGCCACTGCATCGAGACCGGCCACATCGCAGCTATGATCGCCCGCGAAATCGGTGCGGATGTCGACGTGGCTCGCACCGGCGGCTTCCTCCATGACCTC
>DATNET010000392.1:0-4849 GCA_035606745.1 Tepidiformaceae bacterium | reverse complement strand
TACAGCTCTCGCAACGGTCGGCGCCGAGCGCAATCGCGAGGGCGACGGCCGTTGTGTCGCTGGCGTTGCGGCCCAACGTAACGATCTCCTGGTCTTCCGTCGTGCCCTGGAAACCGGCAATGATTGGCACCCGGCCCGCAGCCAATTCGGCCTTGACGCGGTCGGATTCCACCCGCGCGATCCGCCCCGAACCATATTGCGCACGCGTGTAGATGCCAGCCTGCTGAGCGGTCAGGCCCACGGCTTCTTGCCCGAGCGCCTTGAGCGCCATGGCCACGAGCGCAATCGACATCTGCTCGCCGGTCGAGAGCAGCATGTCGAGCTCACGCGGGTCGGGGTCGGGCGAGACGGAAAGGGCAAGGTCGAGCAACTCATCGGTGGTATTTCCCATCGCAGAGACGACGACCACCACCTCATCACCCGAACGTACGCGTTGAATAACGCGCCCGGCGACATGGCGGATGCGGTCCGCGTCCGCGACGGAGGTGCCGCCGTACTTTTGGACAACCAGCATGGCTTTGAGGGTACAGGGGCGGAGGAACTCGGAACAGGAACGCGGCTCGCGTCTTAGCCCGAGACGCCTGCCAGCGCCTTCCCGGCCTCGAGCACCGGCCCAACGAGGGCCTTGTCTTTGACTTCGGTGTAGATCCGCAGCAGCGGCTCGGTGCCGGAAAGCCGGAGAAGCAGGAAGCCGCTCTCGATGAAAAATCGCCAACCATCGGTGCGGTCCGCGCTGAGCACTGGCTGTCCGGCGATGACGGATGGGCTCGCCGCGTCAAGGATTGCCTTGATACTCGCGTTCGAGCCTGGCTCCAGTTCGAAATCCAGCCGCTCGTAAAAATGAGGGCCGGTAATCGCGAACACTTCTTCGAGCAGCTCGGTCGGCGGTTTGCCGGTGAGCGCGACGTAATCGAGCAAAAGCAGCCCGGCCAGGATGCCGTCGCGTTCCGGCAGGTGGCCCCGAAAACCGTAGCCGCCACTCTCTTCGCCACCGATGAGTGCGTCTTCGCGCATCATGATCGGCCCAATGTGCTTGAAGCCCACCGGAGTCTCGATGCACGGCACGCCGTAGTGCTCCGCGAGAAGCTTGACCATGTTTGTGGTCGTCACGGATTTGACGATCGCACCCCGAAGCTTGCGTGCGCCCAGCAGATAGTTCGTCAGCAGGGCGTAGGTACGGAGCTGGTCGACATAGCCGCCCTGTTCGTCCACGAGCCCCACGCGGTCGGCATCGCCATCGTTCGCAATGCCGGCGATGTATTCGCGGCTGTTCATCAGCAACATGAATTCGTTGAGGTTCGACTCGATCGGCTCGGGCGCGCGGATGCCGGGGAAGTTGGGGTTTCGCTCCGTGTGGATCTCTTTGACGGTGGTGCTTCCTCCGGTCAAAAGCGCGGTGAAGAGCTCAGCGCCCGCGCCATACATCGGGTCTACAGCGATTTTGAGCCCGGCGGAACGAATGCGCCGGATGTCGACCTGGCGGCCCAGCGCTTCGAGGTATCCCTGGATGGGGTTGAAGCGCTGAATCAATTCTGAATCCGCCGCGGCGAGCGCGATCGATGCCTCGTCCGCAAGGATAGCCGGCACGCGCCGCTCGATATCCGCAACGATATCGGGGCTTGCGCTGCCACCGTAGTACGGCTTCACCTTGATGCCGTTCCAGCGGAACGGGTTGTGGCTGCTCGTGACCATCACGCCACCGCAGGCCGCGTCTTCGATGATGCGGTAGCTCGTCGCGGGCGTCGGCGCCGGCCGGTCGGCCAGTTGCACCGTGAAGCCATTTCCGGCGATCACACGCGCCACAGCAAGCGCGAATTCGTCCGACAAGAACCGCGTGTCATATCCCACAATGACCGGCCGGTCTTTGCCGCGCGTTTCGGCGAAATGGTCTGCAATCGCCTGCGCACAGGCCCGCACATTATCGAAAGTGAACGTCTCACCGATGATGGCTCGCCATCCGTCGGTACCAAACTGGACGGGGTTATCGCTCATTGGCCTCATCATAGCGCGTGCCGGGCTGAAGGGCGGTGCCGGGCGGCAATTTCGCCCCTGGAGCGATGGTGCAGCCGCTCCCCACTACAGCACCAGACAGCTCCGCTCCCCGCCCGATCACCGTGCGGTCGGCGACAATACTTTCACGTATCGACGCATCTTCGCCGACCTCCACGTGCTCCCAGAGCAGTGAGTTCGTCAGCCGGGCGCCCGCGCCGACCCTCGAGTCCTTGCCTACGGAAGTGAGCGTTACGGTGGCGCTACCTGCAATCGATGCACTCGCATCAACGGCTTTTCGGCCGCTCGCCAGTAGGGCCGTATTTGCGGCAAGGTAGCGTTCGCTTGTGCCAATATCGGCCCAGAGCCCTTCGAACTCGTATCCGAGCACCGGCCGGCCGCTGTTCACGAGAGCGGGGAAGAGCGTTTCTTCGACGCGCACCGCTCCGGGCGGAATCTCCGCTACCAGGCCGGGTTCGAAGATCCAGACACCTGCGTTCACGAGGTTGGAGGGCGCCGTGCCAGGTGCGGGCTTTTCCACGAACCGCGTGACCATGCTGGATTCATCCACGACCGCGACACCGAACTGCGAAGCGTCGGGTGCCGGGTAGAGCGCCAGGGTCAACTCTGCGCGGTGATCGATGTGCATCGTCAACGCCCGCGCGAAGTCGAACTCCACAAACACGTCGCCGTTGAGGACGACGAACCGGCCCTCAACACCCGCCTGCGCAACGGCGTGGCGAATGGCCCCGCCGGACTCCAGCCGTTCCGTTTCGAGCACGTGGACGAGCCGCAATCCCTCATACACACCGGCGGGATACGCGGCGGCGAGGTCCTCGTTGTGCTGGCCGAGAGCGAGGATTGCCCTATCGAAACCCGCTGTTCGCACCCAATCGAACAGGTGCTCGATTGCCGGACGGTTGCACAGGGGCACAAGGCTCTTGTGCCGGGTAAGCGTGAGCGGCCGCAGGCGTGTGCCCTGCCCGCCCACGAGGATGATGGCGTCCATACATGTTGCCTAGGTCAGGCCTGCCGCGACGGCCAGTGCATGTGCCCGGCTTGTATCTTCCCACGGTGCATCGAGGTCGGTGCGCCCGAAGTGTCCATAGCTCGCAGTGGCACGGTAAATTGGTCGCCGCAGATTCAAATCGGCAATGATTGCACCGGGCCGAAGGTCGAAGTGCTTGCGCACGGCAGCGAGGATTCGCTCGTCCGGGACCTTGCCCGTGCCGAACGTTTCAACCCCAATCGACGTGGGTTCCGCAACGCCAATGGCGTACGAAAGCAAAAACTCACAGCGGCTCGCAAGCCCGGCGGCCACGATCGTCTTCGCGACCCAGCGCGCCGCGTAAGCGCCCGAACGGTCGACCTTCGTCGGATCTTTGCCACTGAACGCGCCACCACCGTGGCGTCCAATGCCGCCGTACGTGTCGACGATAATCTTCCTTCCCGTCACGCCAGCATCACCCTTTGGCCCGCCTACGACGAAGCGCCCCGTCGGGTTGACAAGGATCTTGGTGCCCTCGTCGATCAGCTTGCTTGAGACAATGGTGTCAATGATGTGTGCGCGGACATCGGTATGGATCGTCTCCTGGTCGACGAGTGGGTCATGCTGAGTCGAAATGACGACCGCCTCCGCGCGCACGGGGTTCCAGTTCTCATCGTATTCGATGCTGACCTGCGACTTGCCGTCCGGGCGAAGCCAGCTCAGTTCGCCGCTCTTGCGAGCTTCGGCGAGGCGGCGGGTGAGCCGGTGCGCAAGCGATATCGTGAGCGGCATGAGTTCCGGCGTCTCTGTGCAGGCAAAGCCGATCATCATGCCCTGGTCGCCGGCGCCACTTTGCAATGGGTCCTGGCTCGAAACACCCATGGAGATGTCCGGTGACTGCTCGCTGATGGACGTAATCACCCCACAGGTGTCCGCATCGAAGCCGATTTCGGACGACGTGTAGCCGATGTTACGGATGGTCTCCCGGGCGATGGAGTTGATGTCGACGTAGGCGGTGGTGGTGATTTCGCCCATCACGAGGACAAGGCCGTTGGTGATCGCCGTCTCGCAGGCGACCCGCGCCATGGGGTCGCGAGCCAGGATGGCGTCGAGGACGCCGTCCGAAATCTGGTCGCAGACTTTGTCTGGGTGCCCTTCGGTGACAGACTCCGAAGTGAGAAGCTTTCGTTCGGACATAACGTTGATCGTCCTTCCGTTGCCCGGAGAGGGCCGGTCTACCGGCCGCCCGGATTTGCGATCTGGCGGGCAACGAAAAGCCCCTCGTCCATGTCCGAGGGGCGGGCTCGGAGAGCCCGCCTTTTGTTGCCTGCACGGGTGCAGGCCGCGTCGTCTTGGCACCTTGGAGGCTTAACCAGGTTGCCGGACGGGAAAGCCGAGTGCAGTACCCTCGGCCAACACACGCCCTCTGGACGCACGCGCGATCGTAGCAGCGCTACCTCGCAAGCGGAATAGCAGCGTGGTTGAGGGAACGTCGGGGTCGACGTTTTCGCTATACTGCCCTTGATGCCGAATCTACACACCGTGCTCCGCGACGCGCTCGCGCTTTCACCCGAAGACAGAGAACTCCTCATGGTCGAACTCGGTACAGCCGACGACCCTGACGACGGGTATGACGACGCGTGGGGAAAAGAAATCGAGCGCCGGCTGACGGAGCTTCACGAAGGCCGCGCCGAATTACTCGATTGGGAAGCCTCCGAACAGTCCATCTTCGGCAATTGAGACCGTGAAGGTTCGCCTCACGAAGGCGGCACGAGCAGAGACGAGCGAAGCCCGGCGCTGGTTCGCTGTTTGAGACCCGAGGACGGTGGACCTACTTCGGCAACGCCTTGCTCAGGCGATCTCAGTTGTGAG
>DATNET010000391.1:0-2392 GCA_035606745.1 Tepidiformaceae bacterium | reverse complement strand
GAACGACCTCGTGGGTGCGGCCGGGCAGGTCAGCCGCACGCTTTCGATCCTGCTCGGAAGCATCGCGGGCATCTCGCTGGTCGTCGGCGGTATCGGCGTAATGAACATCATGCTGGTAAGCGTCACGGAGCGGACGCGCGAAATCGGCATCCGGCGGGCGGTCGGAGCACGCGGCAAGGACATCATCCTCCAGTTCGTCACGGAAGCGCTCGCGCTGTGCACGGGCGGCGGAGTGCTTGGCATCGTCGTAGGGATAGGAGTGGCCGTCGGCATCGACGGCCGCAACATTGCCGGTTCGACGATGACAACAGTCGTCCAGCCGTGGAGCGTGATCGTCGCCTTCGCGGTGGCGGCGGGCATCGGTGCGGCGAGCGGCAGCTACCCGGCCTATCGTGCCAGCCGCCTGGACCCGATTACAGCCCTGCGCAACGAGTAGCGTCGCGGAGCACGCATGACAGGCGCCTGAGGTCCGGCGGTAGCCGCGGCACGCCCGGAGTGGCACGATGACGCCCATCAAACCCGCGCGAGGTGGACGTCATGGATTACCGGGATATCGCCTACGAAGTCGACGGTGCGGCCGCCGTCATTACCCTCAACCGGCCCGAAAAGCTCAACGCCTGGACCGGGCGCATGGAGGCCGAGACTCGCGATGCCATGAAGCGCGCGGATGCCGACCGCGCCGTGCGCGGGATCATTGTCACCGGGGCTGGACGCGGGTTCTGCGCAGGCGCGGACATGGCCGGACTCAATGTGATCGCCGATGACGGGGCGACCGGCGACGAAGGTGGCGGAGCAGCGCCCGGCGGCATCGATGCGAACTTCCAACAGCATTACGCCTACCCATGGCTCAGCCAGAAGCCCACGATCGGCGCCATCAACGGCGCGGCCGTCGGCCTGGGCCTCGTGGTCAGCCTCTATTTCGACATCCGTTTCGCATCAGAGAAGGCACGCTTCGGGACGGCGTTCACGTCGCTGGGCCTGGTGGCGGAACACGGCGTGAGCTGGCTGCTGCCGCGCATGATCGGCACGTCGAACGCGTTCGACCTGCTGTACTCGTCGCGAGTCATCGGTGCGGACGAAGCACTGCGGATGGGCCTCGTGAGCCGGCTCTATGCGCCCGATGAGCTGCTTCCCGCGGCAAAGGAGTACGTGGGCTATCTTGCCGGGCACGTCTCACCGCGGGCCATGCGGGTGACGAAGGAGCTCGTCTACCGGGCGCAATTCACCGACCTCGCCGAGGCGGTTTCGGCTGCGAACCGGGAGATGGCCGGCAGCTTCACCGCCCCCGACTTCAAAGAGGGCCTGGACGCGTTCGCGGAAAAGCGTCTGCCGAGGTTTGAAGGCCTGGGTGATTAGGTGCCCGCGATCGCGCCGGTGGTGACTACACCCCGGCCGGCGCTCCCCAAAGCGCGTTGCCTGCTCGAAAGCGTGAGCGAACTTGAGCAGGGCGAGCTCTCCCCGGTAGCGGCCGACGAACTGAATGCCAACGGGCAGCCCGTCCGGAGTAAAGCCGGCGGGGACGCTGATGGACGGGTGGGCCGTCGCCGAGATGCGGGAGCAGGAGCGCATCCATTCGATGTAGGTAGCCATCGGCTGGCCGCAAATTTCCGTCACGTACCGCTGCTCAATCGGGAATGGTGGCACCTGGCTGACAGGGCAGGCGACGACATCGTAGCGCTCCATAAAGCGGCGCATGCGCGTGGACAGGATGGCCCGGCCGCGCTCTGCACGCCGCAGTTCGGCGCCGGTGAGTTTGAGGCCCTGCTCGATGTTCCAGATGAGCGTTGGCTTCATTTCGCCGCGATGCTCTTCGTAGAGCGGTTCGAGCGTGAGGGCCATGTTGTGTGCTCGGAACGTTTCGAAGATTTCGTCGGCGCCATCCAGCGGTGGGTCGATGTCGATGACCTCGCAGCCGAGTTCCACGAGCGTTTGGCGCTGCGCTTCGAGCACGGCCGTCACGCGTGGGTCGACGGGCAGCCCACCAAGGTCGCGGCTCCATGCCACGCGAAGACCGCGCACGTCGCTGTCGAGCGGCTGCCGGAAGATGCCAGGCTCGATCTGCTGGGTGAGGGGCGAACGCGGATCGAACCCGGCCTGCACCGACAGCAACAAAGCGACATCGGCGACCGTCCGGCCCATTGGCCCGGCGACGTCGAGCGTCGACCAGCGCCCATGGCCGATCAGCCCCGGACTCGTCCGGAAGCCGACCACGTTGCAGAAGCTCGCCGGGTTCCGGAGGGACCCACCGGTGTCGGTGCCATCGGCAATTGGGATCATGCCGCTAGCGAGGGCGACAGCGGCACCGCCCGAACTGCCTCCGCATGTCCTGGAGAGGTCGTACGGGTTGCGGGTCTCGCCGAAAACGTCGTTGTACGTTTGGGAACCGGCGCCA
>DATNET010000387.1:0-3447 GCA_035606745.1 Tepidiformaceae bacterium | reverse complement strand
CTTGAGGAAGTCGGAGATCTCCTTGCTCGGCGCCTCGAAGTGGGCCTGGCCGAACGGAGAGGACAGCTCGATGTTGAGCACCTTGCCGCCCGTCCCGTCCGCGGACCCGGCCGACGGCCAGACCACGACGTCGCCGAGGCCTTCGCGACCCTCGATGCCGCTGGACAGCAGTTCCCTGGCGAAGATCCACTCCACCGGCTCGTCGAGCCCGACGTGGAACGCGATGCGGATCGCGTAGGGGTCTTCTTTGGAGTAGTAAAGGCTCGCCACGAGTGGCACGATCGTCTGCTGGGGAACGACCAGCCGAAGTCCGAGCTCCGCCGATACCGTGCTGCTGCTGTTCATCGTCAGTCCAACCTCAATCTGGGGTGGGTCCCGGTTGATGCCGGGCTCTGAGTTGTGAAGCGACCAGCGGACGAATCGTGCGGATACAGAGCGTTAGATAGGCGGATGCCCGGGTTGCTTCCGTTGCACTTTCGTCGGCCGTGCGGCCACTGGGGGGAGTTGTCCACGGTATCCGTTACCTCAGAACACCGATACTGTCCAACCACTTGGCCGCAGTCTATTGTTCCTGCGTATCGATTGCACTGATTGTGACCTACATCGCTTCCCCTTGTCGCCGGGGATCGCGCACCGTAAGTATTCGGTGACGTAGGGCGATAGAACCGCTGGTTGGTGCTATCGATTGCATTGCTGAGAGTAGCCGAAAGGCAAGCTACCTGTCAGTAGGTTCGGCAAGATTTCTTCTTGTGTCGGAACGTTGCCACTCGGCTGCAACCTGTCATCCTCTCTGCTGCCATCCGCGGCCGCCAAGTTAGCTCGTGACGGTGCTCACGGCACCCGCTGCGATGCGCTAGTCTGTGGGGGCAGCGGGCGATTGGCTCAGCGGGAGAGCGCTTCGTTCACACCGAAGAGGTCACTGGTTCGATCCCAGTATCGCCCACGCAGGTCAGAGACCGGTTCCTTTTTCGGGAACCGGTCTTTTTGATCTCCCTTCTGATCTCCGCGCGGCAGCGAAGTGCGGCAGTGGTCGCGCCCGCGTCGCCGCGCTGGTTGAGGAGGCTCGTGCTCACGGAGCCTCAGCCGTCGCCGGTGGTCGGCCCGTGGGCCGTGACGGGCTCAGCTGGATTAATACGCACACGACACTTTCCGGCGAACTTCCCGTTCGCCGGCGCGGAATTGAGTGGCGTCGGCGTTGGGGGCAGCGCACCCGGGCTGGACAGCTATAGCGACATCCAGACACGTTACGTGGCCGCCTGAAGTCGGCACGCCGTCCCATCCACCAGCGCTTGCGGCCAGGGGGCCGGTCCCTAGCGTGGGAACCGGCCCCTTTTGCGTGCGTCACCAGCGAAGGTTCCGCCGTGGGCGGCGTTCGCCCGATGAATTTCCTGGGGCTCCGCCGTCGTAAGTCCGACGGCCAACTCGAAGGGCGGCAACGATGGCGGACGCTGAGACCACTCCAGTGATGACACCGCTCCCGGTGAGCGGTGTGAACCAAGACGATGAGGCGCGGATGCTGCTGAGCTTCCTGCAGGTCCAGCGCGACGCGGTGCTGAAGACCGTCGAGGGGCTGCCCGAGGAAGCCTGGGCGGTGCCGGTCGTGCCGTCCGGCTGGACGGTGGCCGGGATGCTCTGGCACCTGAGCGGCGTCGAGCACCACTGGCTCCAGCACGTGACCACGGGCGTCGCGGAGAAACCGCCGGGGGACGAAGAAGAGGGCGAGTACGACCCCGAAGCCGCCTTCGTCTGCGACTGGCCAAGCGCCGACCTCATCGCGAACTACCGCGACGAGTGCAGGCGGTCCGACGAGGTCCTCGCCGTCACCCCGCTGTCCGCGGCTCCGCGCGGGCTCGACTTTCACCAGGACCCGGAGTACACCCGGCAGATCACGAACATCCGCTGGATCGTCCTGCACGTGATCGAGGAGACCGCCGCGCATTCTGGACACCTGGAGATCGCGCGCGAACTGCTCGACGGGCAGACCAGGCTCGGCGGCCGCTAACCGACGCGAAAAATACGGAGCGACGGCACCGGGTAATCTTCCTGAGCGCTTTTTGATTACCCCGGTTGTTATTGTGTCCTTTTTGGGTGTTGCGCCGGAGATAAGGAGTCCTTCGTTGTCATCTGCGTACCAGCCGGAGCAATCAGCGGCGTGACCTGCTTGTCCTTCGCCTCTGGCTGCCACGGTTGTTCAGCCCCTGGGCGACCTGCCGCACGGGCCGCGATCGCGTCGCGGCTGCCGTCCGGCGTCTGGATTCCCCGTTGCCGGCGAGCGCTCGCCGATCATCGCTGACATGCAGGTGCCTCGTTCACTTGTGTTCGCCTGCCTTCGCAGGCGCCACGGGAACGGCGGTGTCCCCTGAATTTTCTCTAATGGACAGAGATAACCCTGGCGCATTATTCGGCCGCTCGACAAGGCGCGGAAGTTTCGAAAAAATCATGGCACTTATCCATGTCGCTAATTCCTGCGAACCAAGTAAGAAATTAACCGTTTCGGCGGCGGGCGAGCCTCGCGAAACCAGCGCCTTTTAAGCTCCCGGACGAAAACCGCGGGCAGCGGCGGCGCGGCCGTACCCGGTAGCCGAACGACCTCTCGAGGCGCGCGCCGTCCGGCCTGTTAGGCTTTGAGCCTGGCGGGCACTCACCGCACTGACGAAGCGCCCGCGAGCCGCGGAAACGCGGCGCCAAGCGACATAGGACCGACGAATGCCTGCCTGGAGGAAAGCACGTGTCCGGCCACGACGAACCTGAAAAGCCAGACAACAACGAGGCCGCGACGGCGGACAGCCTGGACGACCTCGCCGCGTTCCTCATGCACCGCACCACGGACCCCGGGGTCACCGAAGAGCAGCGCTACCGCACGTTCGCCCTGGTATCGGCCTACCAGGACGGGGACAACCCGCCGGAGATCCAGGCGGAGATGCGGGAAGCCGCGCTGAAGTTCGCCGGCCACCCCGACTACCGCGCCGAATGGCGCCCCCGGTAGCGGCGGCACCCACGGCCCGCCGCTCACTGGCGGCCGCGGGAAAATAAGGATTATCCCGAACGGTTTCGCGGTTCCCCTTTTCGCGTAACCCTTCGCCTTAGGGAGAGGCAAACCACGCGGCGGCCCACCCATTCAGACAGAGACTGGGATCGCCGCGGCGTGAAACACGAACCCGTTCGGAATAACCGGTTCGCTGCTATTGGAAAGCGGCGTTGGACAGCGGCACCGATCAGCCGCACGGGCACGTCGGGACCGGCAGCTCGCGTTTCTTGAGGTCGGCGGCGAAGCGCGCCACGAGCTCGTCGTGCGGCGGTGCCCGGGGCGGCCACCGCCACGATCTCCTCGGCGCCGCGCAGTTCCACGTGCTCGTCGGTCTTCGTCGGGGGCGTCGGCTTGAGCGCCGTGGCGCCCGACATGAACAGGAACGACCCGTCCGGCGGCACCTTCTTCGCGAAGTGCTT
>DATNET010000371.1:0-2367 GCA_035606745.1 Tepidiformaceae bacterium | reverse complement strand
ACATGGGGTCCGCGCTGAGGATCGCTGCCGCGGCCCAGCGTGCCGGCGTGGTGCTCATGGTCGGGCACATCGAGCGCTTCAACCCGGCCGTGCGCGAATTGAAGGCACGCCTCGAAGGGGGCCAGGGCGGGCGTGTCCTCCAGCTTCGCGCGCGACGTGTCGGGCCGTTCCCGCACCGCATCCGCGATGTCGGCGTCATCCACGACCTTGCACCGCACGACATCGACATCATGCGTTACCTGCTGGGCGAGGATGTTGAGCGCGTCTATGCCGAGGCGCGGCGGCACATCAACACCGAAAACGAAGACCTCTTCGCGGGCATGCTGAACTTCGCGGGTGGGGCGTTTGGCGTACTCGACATCAACTGGCTGACCCCGACGAAGGAGCGCACGCTGACGGTGTTGTGCGAGCGCGGGATGTTCGTGGTCGACTACGCAGCGCAATCGTTGGCGTTCTATGAGAATTTCGCGGCGGCGGCGCGCGAGGGTGTGATCGCGAGCGTGACCGAAGGCCCGATGACGCGGTACCCGATCGCCAACCGCGAGCCGCTGCGTGCCGAACTCGAGAGCTTTCGCGACGCTGTCCTGGCGGGCGGACCGCCGCCGGTCACTGCTCACGATGGCATGGTCGCGCTGGCGGTCGCGGAGGCGCTCGTCGAATCGTCGAAGAGCGGGATGCCCGTCGACGTGGCGGCGGTGGCGGCGCTGGCATGAACGTCGCGGTTATCGGCATCGGGCGTATCGGCTTGCCGGTGGCGGCGAAGATCGCCTCACAGGGCCATCACGTGTTTGGTTGCGACATCAATGCCGAGCGCGTGGCGATGGTGAATCGCGGCGAAAACCCGATCCCGGATGAGGCGGGCCTCGCTGAGCTTATCAAGCAGGTCGTAGCGTCGGGCAACCTCACGGCGACATCGGACACCGTTGGGGCGGTGGGCCAGTGCGAAACCGTGCTCTTCGCCGTTGCGGTCGATGTCGACCATTCGGGGCGGGCGGACCTGAGTTCACTGTTCGCTGCGGCGGAATCGGTCGCGAGGGGCATGAAGCGCGGGACCCTCTGCATCTTCGACACCACCCTGCCGATTGGCACGACGCGGCGCGAGCTCGCGCCGCGGCTTGAGTCGCAGGGGAAGACGCTCGGGGTGGACTTCTCGGTCGCGTTTAGCCCGGAACGGCTGCTGATGGGGCGGGTGATCGAGGACCTGACCAAGTACCCGAAGGTGGTTGGGGGCGTGGACGCGGAGGGCGGGGCGCGCGCGGCCGCGTTCTACCGGGAGGTCTTCGGTGGAGAGGTGTATGAGCTTTCGAACGCGGAAACGGCTGAGCTGACGAAGCTCGCCGAGGGCGCCTACCGCGACCTGAATATCGCCCTTGCGAACGAGCTCGCGCAGGTGGCCGACATCCATGGCGTGGACATCAGCGAAGTGATCCGGGCGGCGAACAGCCAGCCGTATTCGCACCTGCACATGCCCGGCACGGGTGTCGGGGGACACTGCATCCCGGTCTACCCGCAGTTCCTGATGCAGGGCGAGGGGCCGAGTGCGCTGTCGGCGCTTGGCCGGGCGGTGAACGACGCCATGCCGGGATATGCGGTGCAGCGTGTCGAGGAGCTGCTTGGCAGCCTCGCCCGGGCAAGAGTGCTCATCCTCGGCCTGACGTTTCGGCCGAATGTGGCGGTGACGCCGCACACCAACGCCGTCGACCTGTTGCGGGAGTTCGAGGCTCGGGGCGCGCTCGTGCAAGGGCATGACGCCCTGCTCAGCGAGGCAGGTGTGCGGGCGTTGGGATTCGAACCAGCGGAAGCGTTGGCGGGCTTCGATGTCGCTGTGGTCCATGCCTACCACCGCGAATACGAGTCGCTGGATTGGGGAAATGTTGCGCCGCTGATTGTCGATGCACGCAATGCCCTCGACCGGCGAGTGGTCGAGCGGCAGGGTGCGCGCTATCTCGGCATCGGGCGGCCGGTCACACCCACATAGCTTTCGCCAGTGGAGGCGCGGTGCCTGCCGATCAGGGTTTGCGGTAGAGCGCGCGCGCGAACACAAGGCGGCCATCTCGAACGGCGGCGACGGTGTTGGCGAGCTTCGGCCCAAGACCATCCCCGAGGACGATACGGAGGGAGAGTTCCGAGGCGGCCTGGCCGGTGGCCTGATGCAACATCATGGGGAGGTAGTGCTCCGTTGCATCGACCCACGCGACCTCTTCGAAGCCGGCGTCTTTGAGGAACTGGCGGGTCTCCGCTTCCGTGAAGAGGAAGCTGAGAGATGCGTCGTCGGCCCAGGGCATGGGGTAATCCACTTCAGGGCCTGTGCCCTTGAGGATATCGAAGAAGGCGAATGAGCCGCCGGGCTTCAACACGCGGAACGTC
>DATNET010000363.1:0-2014 GCA_035606745.1 Tepidiformaceae bacterium | reverse complement strand
GTCCCAGGCGACTTCGACCGGGCCATCGATAACGACGTTGTCCGGGTCGGCGTCGACCAGCAGGCTCGTCATGCGTGGCCCTTCTTCGAGTGTGATGGCGGCGATGATATAGGGCACATCCCCGGCGAATTCGGGCGACTGCGGCCGCCGCGCGACGGTGTAGCTGTAGAGCTTGCCGCGGCCGCTCGCCGGCACCCACGCCAGCTCACTGGACAGGCACTCGGGGCAGTGCGTCCGGGCATAGTAGAAGGTATGGCCGTTGGCACAGCGCTGCAGCATCAGCCTGTGCTCCTTCGTGGCATCCCAGAAAGGCTGCGTCACTGGTGTCGGCACCGGGATGGGTTCTGCCTGTGGGCGGTACTTCGACATCGCTCAGCCTCCCCGCAACACGAGCGACACTTGCTCGCTCATGATCCCGCCGTTGCCGTTCACGAAAACCGTGTCGCAGCGCTTGAGCTGGCGCTCGCCCGCGCGGCCGGTCATCTGCAAGTACGCCTCGGTAATGTGCGACATGCCGCCCGCGAGGCCGGATTGGCCGAAGCTCAGCTGGCCGCCGTGCGTATTGATGGGAAAGTCGCCTTTGTAGGTGAGGTCGTGTGCTTCCACGAACTTCGGGCCGTCTCCCTTCGCGCAGAAGCCCGCATCTTCGATCGTGAGCAGCACCGTGATCGTGTAACAATCGTAAAGCGAGGCGAGGTCAATCTCGCTGCGCTTCACACCCGACATATCGAACGCGCGGTCGGCGGCGCTCTTGATCGGTGAGTGGGTGAAATCGGGGTCGTACGTGACCGAGCGGTGCGTCGTGTTCTCGCCGCCACCCACGACGTATGCAGGCCGGTTCTTCGCCCGCGCCGCCCGCTCTTTGGAGCTGACGACCACTGCGGCGCCGCCAAAGCACGGCATCACGATTTCCAGCAGGTGGAGCGGGTCGACGATCATCGGCGAATTGAGCACATCCTCGATCGTGATCGGCGTGTTACGGAAGGCGGCCTTCGGGTTCGCGAGCGCGTTTGTCCGCTGGTCGACCGCGATCTTTGCGAGCTGTTCGTAGGTCAGGCCGTATTCATGGCGATAGCGGTTCGCGATCATGGCGTAGCCGTAGCTACCCTGGACCGCGCCGAATGGGATTTCGAACTCCGCCTGTGGCGAGCCCCATACCCCGCCGCCCCAGTCGCGGGCGCGCTTCTCATGGCTGGCATGCGGGTTTAGCCGTGGCATCGTCGTGTGGATGATGCAGAGGACCGTCTCGCAAAGCCCGGCTTCGATGGCCGCCGCGGCACGAAGCACTGCACCGGCTCCGGAGGCACCGCCGAGGTCCAGGACCTCCGAGAAGTGCGATTCGATGCCCATGTATTCGATGAGCGTCGCGGGGATGAACATCTGGGCTTCCTGGAGATTGTTGCCCGTGATAATCCCGTCGACATCGTGGATCGACAGGCCGGCGTCATCCAGCGCCAGGCGCGCCAATTCCGAATACACCTCGAGCCCCATCCATGACCGTGACGGTTTGCGTTCGGGTGCGAACTCGGCGATGCCGACGATGGCCGCCTCGCCAGTCAATCCACGCATGCGCCACCTCCTCGGGAGATTGGCCCGAGTCTACGGCCTTTTCGAGTTCTTCGGAGTTCGGAAGACCGAGGCCCGCCTCGCTGGGTCTCCACGGTGCTGGTGGCCGTCAGAACCGCTCAGGCGCAACAACGTTTGCCTCCCCTTCTCCCGCACCGTCGGGAGAAGGGGTAGGCGAGCGAGCTCGCTCAGGGATGAGGGCACGATGCCTTATCGCAGCGCCCGGCCCCCATCGACCACCAGCACTGTGCCGGTCACGTAACTGCTCGCGGCGCTGGCGAGGTACAGCGCGGCGCCCGTTATGTCGTCCGCGGCCGCCAGCCGCCCCATCGGGATATCCGCGCGCAGCCGTTCCCCATGGCGGCTGGCAAACAGCTCCGAGGTGAAGTCCGTGTCCGTCCACCCGGGAGCGATGGCGTTGACGCGCACGCCGCGTTCAGCCCACTCG
>DATNET010000346.1:0-4266 GCA_035606745.1 Tepidiformaceae bacterium | reverse complement strand
CCGTTCACGCCACCTTGCAGACCATTGATCTCGCAACAGGCGAAGGCCAAGAAGCGACGGCTCGTGCCCAGGCCGCGGCCGAAGGCGTCGAGGACCGATTGAAGGATATCCTGGCGTTCGTTGAGGCGGCGCGCCAATCAGCAGCGGTTCGTGAAGCGCTGAGCGGAGGCCGCTTCTGGCGCGAAGTCTACGTTTCCGCGCTCGTCGAAGGCATCGCCGTCGAAGGCTTCGTCGACCTGCTCTACGAAACTCCCGGCGGACTCGTGGTCGTCGACTATAAGACCGACACTGTCACTGGCCTCACGATTGACGCCGCGGCCGAGGCCTACCGCCTGCAGGGCGCGGCGTACGCACTTGCGCTCGAAACATCCCTCCATCGCCGCGTGGCGCGCTGCACCTTCGTCTTCGTCCAGCCCCGCGCGGAACGAGACATCGTTGACCTGCCTCAAGCGATGGAAGAGGTGCGTGCGCTCTTACCGGAAGCCCTCAAGCCTTCCAATGGGTCTGTCTAACTTCGAGCCTCAGGCGTGGGCTGTCACTGGCCTACTCAGACTTCGCGCACCTGCCGCGTACGGCCAGGCCAGAGCGATGTGCGAGCGACGGACTTCGCCGTCAGATGCCGGGCCAAAACTGGCACTGTGTAGTAGGACCCGGCAACGAACCGGAACAGCGGCCCGAAGCTACCGGCCGACGACGGCCCGATGAAGTAGAGGCCGTCGACCGTCGACTCAAAGTGCCGCGACAGCACCGGTGAACCGCCTCTGTGAGCGATTGCCGGGACAAGTTGCTCGTCGAGGAAGCCGATCCGTCCAACGTCGACGCGGTAGCCCGTGCCGGCAATTACATGGTCGGTGTGGAAGCCGCGTTCGCCGCCGCTGCCGTCATCAGTCCGGATGTTCAGCCCGTCTCGCTCGGGCACGGCGTTGACGATCGATACGCCCGTTTCGACCGGAACCACCCCCTCGACGCGGTCCCGGAGCCACCACGCCCCCGTAGGACCGAGATGCGTCTCGACGAGCGTTCGGCGGCGCTCCGCCGGGAGGTAGTGGACGAGCGTTGGTGCATGCTCCATGACCCAATTCTTGCGCCCAGGGCCAACGATGCTGTTCGGATAGCGCAGCCGCTCACGGAACGGCCGCCGGACATCCCTGGGCGTCTGCACGTTCCAGCTCACATCGCCGCGCGCCAAAATTCGCACGGTCGCCCCGTTTTCGTGGAGAAGCGCAGCCGCCTGCAATGCCGATTGGCCAGCACCAACAACCGTCACGTCCTGCCCTCGGAAACACGAGAAGTCGCCGTGCGTCGCGGTGTGAGACGCCAACTCAGCCGGAAGCGTGGAGAGGAAGCCGGGCATATGCGCGAAGTAGCTGAGCCCAATCGCGACGACGACTCGCCGCGCGTGCACTCGCTCGCCTCCCTCGGTGGTCACGACGAAGCCTTCGTCCAGCTTTCGCACGTGAGTCACATCAAGCGGTTCAACGTTGGGCACGAGCGCCTCTTGCACCCACTTCCCATACTCAGCGAATACCGCAATCGGCACGGGCTCGTAGTCTTCGAGGTTTCTCTCCCGGCAGTACTCGGGCAATGTCCGATCTGCCTGTGGGACCCGGATGTTCGTTGCATGCGCGAAGGACTTCAGAAACATGCCCGGCGACATGCTGGACCAGGCCGACATCGGGTGCCCAAAGATGCGATGCCGGACCCCCGCGGCCGAAAGGTGAGCGGCGAGCCCGAGCCCATATGGCCCAGCACCGACGACTGCCACGTCGACTGCGGTCTCTCCCATGCTAGTGGCTCCTTGAGCGCGGCCCGTTCAGGCTGCTGGTGGCCATGCGGAGTCGCCGATGCGCGATTTCGACCGCAAACGCCCGGAATTCGGAGACAGCCGGCCGAATGTCCTTCCAGTCCATAGGCTCAACTTTGCTGGGGTGGGTGACGAAATCTGTCAGGAACGTTGCCATCGCCTGCGCTCGAGGTACGGAATCCGGACTGCCCTGCTCGACGAAGTTGTTCCACAAGCTGCGAACATCGCCTGCGAGCCACCGCGCTCGGCGCCCAACCCTGTAGGACACCGTTCGTTCCAACGGCGCGCCGAGGGCCCAACTGCGCAACATTCCGGGGAAATCCACGCCGCAGGTGACAGCCAGCCCTACGGAGCCAGCCATCCGGGGATTAACCTCCATCAGCACCGGCATCCCCTCCCTGTCGCGGCGGTATTCGACAACGGAACAACCATCGAGGTCCATCGCATCAACGAGTGACTCAGATGCGAGGTCGAGTTCGCGGTCCAGTGCGATACTTTCGTAGAAAACCGAAGCTCCGCCGAGAATTGGCCACTCGCGGCGCGAGCGTTGCGCGAACTTTGCCCAACTCTGGCCATGCGCGCGGAAGACGCTGACCGCGTCCCGGTGGCCCGGCAGCCACTCCTGCATGAGGACGTGGCCCCCGCGCAAGAAGACCGACTCCGCATAACGATGGGCTGCTCTCATCGAAATGGCGCTGTGGGCCCGCACCCGTTCCGAGTTTGCCGACGCTTCAAGCCATGATTCGACCGGCTTCACGACGACGGGCAAGCCCAGCTCGGCCGTCGCGGCACGGACGTCATCCTGGTCGCGAGCCGTAATCGTTCGCGGCACGCGCACACGCAACTCGGCGGCGAGCTGTAGCGTCCGCTCCTTGTTCACGGCCACGTCTAATGCTCGCTCGTGAGCCAACGGCAACGCCGTATGGCGCTCGATTTCGCTTCTCCTCTTGCGCAACGTTGCGATCGAACCGTCGTGCGCGGGAACGATGAACTGCACATGGTGGTCATCGATGAGCTGCAGCAGTTCGTCGATGTATCCGTCGCCGGTGCGCGCGAAATCTGGGACGGTGGCGTGGAAAGCACACCAGCGGGAGCTGAAGCTGGGCGCCCACGCTTCCGCCTCGCATGCTATGGCCCCGACAGCCAGCCCGCGCCGGCCAAAGACGCGCATGCAGGCCAGCGACTGCCGGTATTGTGCATCGAGGACGAGGACATCGAGCGCTCCCGACCCTCTGGCTTGGCCCTGCGAAAGCAGTCGTTCCCCGGCACCTCGGCAATCTATCTGATGCGCTCCGGGGGATTTCGACGGCCGGGGCTCTACAACTTCTCTTTGCTCTGGCAAAAGAGCGCTCCAATTGTGCGCGAGGCGGCTCGCTGGGGTGTCGCTAAGCGTGACCTCGAATGAGCGAGACCCGGTGGAGCGTTCGTGTGAATGGGGATCAGACAGGCCCCGCCAAACCAAATGGTGAGGCGGGGCTGCGACGCATCTCGCTCGCTTTCCGCTATCTGACGGTGAAGCTCACGGCCGAGGAATTCCACGAATAGAGCGTGCCCCAGCCGGGCTGGAAGACACCTACCATAACTGTATAGCTACCGGTCCTCGCGTTCGTGGGTATTCGCCATGATTGCGTGAAGGTGCGCGAGGTATTCGCAGAAAATGACTGACCGTCATAATACTTCTGAAATACGCGCGTGCCGTTCGAATCGTAGATCTCGACATCCACGAGCGCAGAAAGCGAGGTGTTGCTTCGGACCGACACGGTCGTCGTCTCGGTCTGCCCGCGTCGAAGCGACGTTGACGAGACCTTGGCCGACGTCGTCCATCCGGGAGCGGCGGATTTCGTCGGCGTTGCCGTCGGGCTGGCAGTCCTGGTCGCAACCAATGTTGGCGTGGCGGTGGCCGTACGCGTCGGCGTTGGCGTGTTCGTTACAGCCTTGGTCGGCGTGGGCGTGGGAACGCTTGCACTCGCGAGCAGCATGGGGCCAGCGGCGTAATAGGCTTTGGCATGGGCGCGAAAGTACCCGCCATCGTCGTCGGCACTGAGCGACACGCCGGTGTTGCCGTTGATCGCCGCAGGATTGGTGACGCCGTCACCCTGCCCGTCGCAGGCACAGGTGGTGCCCGCCGCCCCGCCGCCAAACAGGAACGCGACGACCCCCGCGTTCTCGTACGCGCTCAGGTTCACCCGCCCGGGGTCGCCCAACAACCATTCCGGACGGTTGTCCTGGTAGTGGCCCCAGGTGTTGTTCTCCGCCAGCATCTTGGTGTTGCCCAGCGGCACCTGCCACATCACGATCCGCGTCTGGCTCAGGCTGCTGAACTTGCCCAGGTATTCCACGTTGCGGGCAAAATCGTCCGCGCTCCACCACGCATTCGGGTTGCCGTAGACGTACTGGTAGAACCCCGCGTCGCGGTCGCTGAACTCCGCGAAGCTCACATCGAAGGCGGTCTTGAGCGAACC
>DATNET010000345.1:0-3458 GCA_035606745.1 Tepidiformaceae bacterium | reverse complement strand
CCGCGACTGAACCGCCATACTTCGTTGTGCGGACGAGGTACGCCGTCGTGGGACCGCCAACGGGGTCTACGGCTGCTGCCCAGCGCTCAGCCTCCATCGGGCGGTTACTTTCGGCGCTTACGTCTTCGCGAGAGAGGATTTCAGTCGCGCCGAGGCCTCGCAAGAAGTCGTGCTCCGACTCTTTGCCTGTGCTCCCGGCGACGGTGTAGCCGAGCTGGGCGAGCATGCTCACGGCTGTGCTGCCGACGCCCCCGGTCGCGCCGGTGACGAGCACCGGGCCGTTCCCGGGACGCAGGCCCATGCGCTCCAGCGCTTCGACCGAAAGCGCGGCAGTGAAGCCGGCTGTCCCAATCGCCATGGCCTCTTTCGTTGTGAGCCCGGCCGGCAGCGTCATGACCCACGCTGAAGGCACGCGGGCCAGCTCCGCGAAGCCTCCGGGGTGTGCCACGCCAAGGTCGTAGCCCGTCACGACGACCGAATCGCCCGGCTTGTAGCGGGAATCGGTTGAGGCGGTCACGGTGCCTGCGAGGTCGACGCCTGGCACCATGGGGTAGCTTCGGACGACGCGTCCGTTCGGCGAGATAGCCAGCCCATCCTTGTAGTTCACGCTGGACCACTCGACGCGGATGGTGACGTCACCGGCCGGGAGCGCAGCTTCGTCGAGTTCGCGTACGCCGACGCTGAAGGTGTCCTCTGCTTTGTCCACAACGAGCGCGCGATAGGTCACAGTGCAATCTCCAGAGCCAGTTTGCATCGGCTCCCGGCCAGCGTCGCGCGGCAGCGATGTGCGAGCAAATTGGTGCGCGGCGGGTAGAATCCGTGGTCATGGCAGAACCGTTGGATCCCACTGGCTTTCACATCGCGACGACGAACGTTCGCGGCTTCCTGCAGGCGTTCGTCCACGAAGGCGTTGGCGGCCTCCCGCTCTTGCTCGTCCACGGGTGGCCCGAGACGAAGCGCATATGGTGGCGAAACGTGGCGCCGCTCGCGGACGCCGGCTTCGAAGTGATCGCCCCGGACCTGCGCGGCTTCGGCGATTCAGCAATCGGGCCCGACCACTTCCACGACGTCCCGAGCCACAGTCGCGACCTCTACGCGCTGGTGCATGACGAACTCGGACACGACCGCGTCATCGCCTGCGCTGGCGACCTCGGCGGGCCGGTCATCCAGGACCTTTCGTTGCGCTTTCCGGGCTTCGTCGAGCGAATGGTGTTGTTCAACTCTCCGCTGCCGTTCGACCGCGAAAAGATGGGTGGCATGCGCACCCGGCCCGCGCGGGAAGCGTCGGACTACTTCATCCGCCAGGGCACGGACCCCGATGGCCTGGCAGCAGAATTGACGACCCCGGAGCAGCGCCGCCGGTACATTGCCACCTTCTACACGTCGCGGTTCTGGGCGCACCCCGGTGCATTCGAACCCGACGACGTCGCTTTCATGACCGAACCGTTTGGCGATGGGGCGAAGCTGCGCGCCAGCTTCGGAGGCTACGAGAGCGCATTCAACGAAGCGGCGCGGAGCGAGCCTTCGGTGATGGCGTCGCCGAATCCGACGCCGACGGTCATCCTATTCGGGGCCAGCGACCACGTGATTTATCCAGAATACGACCGGATGGCCGCGGCGGTGTTCCCAAACCACATCGGCCCATACCTCGTGCGCGATTGCGGCCACTTCCTGCAATGGGAAGCGGCGGAGGTGCTGAACAGCACCCTCGTGGGCTTCTGCCGTGACGTTGTTCAGGGCCGAAATCGCGCCAGGTAGCCATCGAAATCCCGCTCCAGATCCTTCTCACGGTTGAACCCACGTTCGGTGATGAGTTTCAGCGCTCCGCGGGCCACCATGATGTCATCGTCGGTGGACACTTCAAGCAGTCTTGCAATGTCCGGCACGTCGTGTTCTCGGCTATCGCGGCTAGCCAGGACCTTCATCGCTAACAGATGGGGGACGGTGGCTACGGGCATTCGAGCGTTCGGGAGGACCGTCTCGATGGTCGAGCTGGCGACAATCTCGGGCTCGATGCCGGACGTCGCGAATAGCAAGTCAAGCAGTAGCGGTGCCGCACCCTCCGGAGGGGTGTTCAACCTGACTGTCGCCAATTCGTGAGACGACTCGTCCTCCAGCAGCGCGTTGACCGTGTAGCCCTGTTTGAGCATGGCGGCCACGATCTGTTCGGCCTGTTTGTCCGATTCCACGGCAACCGCGACATCAAAATCGCTCGTGAATCGAGCGACGGTTCGGGCGGAGACCGCCATGCCGCCTACGAGCGCCCATTTCGCCCCGGCTCGTTTCATGTCGCGCGGGAGAGTTCGTAGAGTTGCCTGAAACCGGTCCACGCTAGCGGCGCGGCCAGCGGCCGGGGACGCCAGGGCCGTCGAGTGGCCGCCGCTCGGCGTCCTCGGCGAGCATGCAATCGAGTTCCGCTTCGCTCGCCCGTGGGTAGCGTCGCCGCAGGCTTTCGCGATTCATCGAAGTGCCAGCGTCGGCCATCTCCGCCGCAAGCACCAGGCGCTGCACAGTCTCAGTCATACGGGCGTTCCCTTTGCGCTATTTTACTACTTCAGCGTGCATGCGGTGCGGATACCGCCGAACGGGACAGCCGGCGTGCGCCAGCGTCCACGCACTCGGGGTCAACCCGCGCTTGTGAACTTCACAGCGCCAGGCGCATCGATGTCCGAGGGACTTCCAGCACTCTTGTCAACTGCGCGGAGCCAATACGAGGCTTTCAGAGCTTGTTATATTGCAGATGGACAAAGCCGTTTTCGAATCGCCGTAGATCGACCAGCTTGAGTGTTTTTCTAACGTCCGATGGTAACCAATGATTACCGCTGCCTATGAGCTCCGGGACAATGAGCTGGTGATACTCGTCGACAATATCGGCCCGTATGGCGTGGGCTGCTAAATTTGGGCCGCCGATGCCAAAATCGCGATCTGACGCGGCGACCATCGCTCGTACGGCGCTCGCATCGAAGCGGCGTTCGAGTGTTGCATTCTCCATGTTGAGCTCAGCCAGCGAGGTGGAGTAGATGATCTTCTTTACGCCGCGCCACGCTCTGGCATAGTCATTCATAGCTTCACTCGGCCCATCCATGGGCCCGCTGGTACCTTCTACTGGAATCGTGTCCCAAACCTTCATAATCTCGTACATGTTGTGCCCGAACAGGTACGTGCCCACATTGGCCACAACGCCGTTGAAGAAGGCATGCGCTTCTTCGCTGGGCATAGCCCAACCGAAGTCGCCGTCGTTGTCCGCCACAAAGCCATCGAGCGATGTCGTTATGGCATAGATTAACTTACCCATTGCTCACCTCCTCGGTGTCGAGCCATTCCTCGTTCGCTGGCCCTTGCTAATAGGGCTCGGAAGTGCCCGCGCTCTCTTTCTCCTCGATGGTGTCCCAGTCTTCTTCCCGGAGCGGCTGGAGCTCGCCTTTGCGGTAGGAATCGTAGATGCGGAAGAGGACGTC
>DATNET010000336.1:0-2866 GCA_035606745.1 Tepidiformaceae bacterium | reverse complement strand
CGGCGCCTGGCTAGAACAACAGGCACTCGCGAACCCGGCCGATTGGACCGGATGGCGCCGTGGGGAGTGGCGGAGAGGCTAACGCTGCGACGAAGGGGCCGAGACGGATGATTTGTCCCGAAGTTTCCGGCGTTCTATCGCGAGGACCTTGTTTAGGCGCCGCACATGCCGTTCTTCGTTCGAAAACACGGCCTGCGCCCACACCCGCACGATTTCTGCCGCAAGCTCTGTGCCGACGACGCGCGAGCCCAGGCAGAGGACGTTCATGTTGTCGTGCTCGACACCCTGGTGGGCCGAATAGGTGTCGTGGCAGATGGCCGCGCGAATGCCGGGGAACTTGTTGGCTGCGATCGACGCACCGACGCCGCTTCCGCAGATAAGCACACCGCGCGCCGCTTCACCGTTGATGATCGCGTTGGCCAGCAGCTCGGCGAAGTCGGGGTAGTCATCCGGCTGCGAGGCATCGAATGCGCCGAGATCGAGGACCTCGTGGCCGAGGTGCTCCAACTCTTGAACGGCTAACGCCTTCAGGGGAAATCCGGCATGGTCCGCGGCGATTGCAATCAGCGTCAATGCCCGCGTCCGTTCGCTGGTTGTCCGGCGGAACTCACCGGTTGCCATTCAATGACTGTCTTGATCTCACCTTCGCCCGGTGGGGCGAACGCTTTCTTGAAATCCGCGGCAGGTACGCGAGTGGTGATCATACTGGCGGCCAGACCGGGCCAGCGCGCCTGCGCGGCCTGCAAGTCTTTTGCAGCCGCCCGAAAGTGATCGACGCTGGCGTTCACACTGCCGAGCAGCACCTGGTTGCCGAGCACAAGGCGCCTCATCAGATCTGCGCCGTCGAGTGAAATCGGGCGGTCGCCAGAGGCAATCCCCGTGACGACGTAGATGCCATTCGTCCCGAGCGCGTCCATGAGTTCGAACTCCAGCTTCGCGACACCGGTCGCTTCGAAGATAAAGTCTACTCGCCCCACGGTCTTTTCGATTGCTGAGGGCTCGACGGTGCGGCCATCAATGTAGGTGCCACCAAGGTCGACGACCATCTTGGCGCGGGCGCTGCCTTTGTCGACGACATCCAGGCCAACGACTTCGGCGCCTCGCAGTCGCAAGGCGATGGCGGCGAGGAGGCCGACCGGGCCCAGCCCAGCGACCAACGCGCGGCGGCCCTCCATTGATTGGCCACCGTCTTTCCGCACCAGGCCGGGGAGGCGTGCGTCCTGGATGCGCTGCGCCTCGTCGATTGCCTTCTCGGCAATCGTGAGTGGCTCGACGAGGACGGCCGACGCGGCAATGTCATCGCTGATGGGGATGAGGTAGCGGGCCCGGTCGACGACGCGCTCGGTCTCGTAACCATCGCGCTGCTTGATGCCGCGTTCGGTGTAATCGCCGCTGAGGCACATGTCCGCCCGGTTTGCATTGCACTCGGGGCAGTGTCCGCATTCTCGCCTTACCGTGAACAACGCCAGCCCACCTACGTCCAGCCCCTGGACATCTGTCCCGATGGCTGCGATGCGTCCCAGCATTTCGTGTCCAATGACGAGCTGGTGCTGGCCGGGCGGTGCGTCGGCTCGGCCGCCGGCGGCCTCCTCGCGGTCCGTCCCGCAGATCCCGACCTGGACGACATCGAGCAGCACATCATCGCCGTTGACGATTTCCGGGGCGGGCCGGTCGATCATCGTGAGATTGGTTGTCCCGGGTTCGAGCGCTATCGCTTTCACGTGTCCAACTCCAGTCCCGCCGTCATCGTGGGTCCGAACCGGCGAGGATGTACTTCTCAACGGCTTTAGCAAAGCCTTCGTCCTGGTTCGATGCGGTGGAATAGTCGGCGAGCTTCTTGACTTCGTCGCTGGCGTTGCCCATGGCGATGCTCATGCCGGTGACCTTGAACATCAGCGTGTCGTTCATCTGGTCACCGATGGTTGCCATGTTCTTAAGTGGGATGTCGAGGAACTGTTCGAGCCGCCGGGCGACGCCGCCTTTGTTGGCGTCGGGGTGCGTGACGTCGAGATAGTAGGGCTGCGACCGCGCCGCGCTGACCTTTTCGCCGAACTGTTTCTGCGCGGCGGCCTCGCACCGGGCCACGGCGTCGAGATCATCGCTGACGCCCACGATCTTGACGATATCGGTCATGATGTCGTCGTAGCTTTCCACGACTTTCGGCGGGAACTTCACCGTCCAGGCCTCCCGGTCGACGTGTGGCGCGTCCTTCTTCTGGACAAACCAGTCGGTCCCGCGATACAGCCAGACATCCAGCCCGCCCTTGCGCATGGTTTCGATGACCTGGGGCACGATGTCGTCGGGGATCGTGCGCTGGTCGATGACCGTTAGGTCGGGTTTGACGAACATGCCGCCGTTGAATGCGCCGATCGGCGTCTTGAGTTGCAACGGCTCGATCAGCATGGTCATCCCGCGCGGCGGCCGGCCGCTCGTAATGGCCAGCGCGATGTTGCGTTCATGGAGGGCGCGAACTGCTGCTGCAGCACGGTCCGTGAGGACCTTATCCTGGGTCACAAGTGCTCCGTCAACGTCCGCTAGCAGCAGCCGGATGTCGGAAGCGGGGGTTGGCGAGTGATCGGTCATTGTCGAGGCGCTCTCCTGTGCGGTGCGGTCCGCGTCGCCCTGGACTGCGGCCGTACCTGCACCCAGTATCCGTCCGCGGCGGTTGCGAGCCGGTCAACCGGCCCCGAAGCAGCATTGCAGGAACCAATTAAACCCGAACGGGTGGCGGCGTGGTCGGGGCTCGTCGCGGGCTAGCCTCAGTTACTTCGGGAGACGGCCCTTGAGCTGCTCGGCAGTAAACGGCCCTGGGCTGGCGATCAGTTCGCGCGCATTGTCGACCTGATCCCACGTGTTCCAGAGCAGC
>DATNET010000299.1:0-4401 GCA_035606745.1 Tepidiformaceae bacterium | reverse complement strand
AAGCGTGCCGCCCGCTGACTGACGCCCAACTCGATGCGAGGCCGCCGGGCATCTCTGGCAGCGTGCGCGAACTGTTGATGCACATCGTGGGCGGCGAGGCGACGTTCATCCTGCGGACGATGGGACGCCAGCACGAGGGAGAACTGAACCGTCAGAGCGAATGGCCCGGCTTCGAGGGTCTCATCTCCATCGCCAATCGGGCCGGCGAAGAACTCATCGCGATCGCCGAGCGATTCGACGAGGACGTGTCAGTTGACCTGCCGTGGCAAGGGAAGGTCTATGCCTTTCCGAAGAGTTTCTTTCTCGTCCACGCGATGGAGCACGGTATCGAACATCGCACCGAAGTGAAGGTAGCCCTCGAGCAGCTGGGATTCGCAACGCCGGACCTCGATGCCTGGCAATACGCCGACGCGCGCGGGTATGGCACCGAGCGCGGCACATAGGTCCCCGGACACCACGTGACGACGGAGCCCAAGAACCTCATCCGCGTGTGCTGGGGCGAAGTTGGGCCACGCGATGCCGCCTACCACGATGAAGAATGGGGCCGTCCCTGTCACGACGACCAGCAACTCTTCGAACGGCTCATGCTCGAATGCTTCCAGGCGGGCCTCTCGTGGTCGCTCATCCTCGCCCGTCGCGAGACGTTCGCGCTCGCGTTCGATGGCTGGGACGCTGCTCGAATCGCTCAATATGGCGACGAAGATGTTGCCCGCTTGATGTCAGATCCCGGCATCATCCGAAACCGGCTGAAGGTGAACGGAGCTGTGAAGAACGCCCGGGGCTTTTTGCGGCTGCAAGCAGAACATGGGACGTTCGATCGATATATCTGCGCGTTCGCGCCGCCGTCGAAGCAAGCGCCGCCTTCCTTCGGAGAAGTCCCCTCGACGACGCCGGAATCAGACGCCATGTCGAAGGCGTTGAGGAAGGAGGGATTCGCGTTCGTTGGCTCGACGATCTGTTATGCGTTCATGCAGAGCGTTGGGATGGTCAACGACCACCTCGCAGGATGTCCCGCGCGCGCTCAAATCGGCGGCTGACCCGGCCAGGCGCGCTCGCGGTGGTGGAGGCAATTAGTCTCACCGCCGTACTGGTGCGTCCCACGCGCCGAGGTTGGCGCGTATACTCCGCCCACACCCACTCGAACGGAGTTCTGTTCCATGACGACCACCGAAACCGCCATCAACGCGAAGGTCCACGACCTCCTCCAAAAGCAAATTGCACAGGGCCAGCAGCTGGGCGTGCAGGTCGCTGCCTACAAAGATGGTGAACGCATCGTCGACGCGTGGGCCGGCACGTTCGGCCCCGGAGACGACCGCGAAGTCCAGGCTGACACGCTCTTCAACTGCTTCTCTACCACCAAGGGCGTCGCCGCTACAGCCCTCCACATCCTCGCCGACCGCGGCCTGATCGAATACGAACAGCCGGTCGCGAAGTACTGGCCAGAGTTCGCGGCGAACGGCAAAGGCAAGATCACCGTGGCCCAGGCGATGAGCCACCAGTCTGGCCTGCATGCGGCGCCTCCGAGGGACATCATCCTCGACTGGGACCGGGCGATTGACTACATCGCCAACGGCACGCCCGCGTGGGAGCCCGGCACCGCAACCGGCTACCACGCCATCACTTACGCGTGGGTCGTTGGCGGCATCGTCCAGGGCGCGAGTGGGCGCCACATCAAGGATGTCATAGCCGAAGAGATCGCCGCGCCGCTGGGCGTCTCCACCGAAATGTACGTTGGCATCCCGGATGGCATCGAAGACCGCCTGGCATCGCTGCAGCAGGCTCCGCCCCCACCTGCGGACGCGCCCCCGAGCCCGATGGCAGCGCTGCCGCCGGACCACGACTTCTTCAAGGCGATGCCGGTGAACAACGGCGTGAACTTCAACGACATGGAAGTGCGTAAAGCCTGCATCCCCTCGGCGAACGGTCACTTCAATGCCCGCTCGCTCGCGCGCATGTACGGGGCGCTGGCGAACGGTGGCGAGATCGATGGAGTCCGCCTGATGTCCAGGGAGCGGATACCGCTCATGACCGCCATCCAGGTGGAGACGCCCGACCGCGTGATCTTCATGCCGGTGCCTAAGAGCATCGGCTACTTCAACGGGGGGCCATGGGCAATGGGCCGTGCCGGTGCCACGGGGCCACGCCGCACCGCCTTCGGTCATCCCGGTGCTGGCGGCTCCATTGCGTTTGCCGATCCGGAAGTTGGGCTATCCGTCGCGGTAACGTTGAATAAGATGCAGGGGACGCTTCAGGCCGAAGGCCCCACAGAGGACATCTGCAACCTGATTCGAAACGAACTGGGCGTGAACTGAGCACGAGAAGAGGCCGTTAGGCTGGTCTCCGGCACAATGGCTTCAGAACTTTAACTCGGGAGCACCTCGGTTTCGATGGCCCTCAAAGCAGCAATCTTCGACATTGGCGGAGTCCTGACGGTCTCGCCAGTGGACCGCATCACGGCGTTCGCCGCGGAGCACAACATAAGCGATTCGGCCCGCATGGCGATATTCGCACACGGCGAGAGCATCTGGTCGCGATTCGAGCGCAGCGAGCTCAGCCGCGATCAATTCGCCGCCGAATTCGATACTGTCGTAACGGCCGATGGCAGCACGGTGACCGGCAGCGCCTTCATGGAGTGGTTTTTCCAGGGGTTCGAGCCGCGCCCGGAGGTCATCGCCGTCGTCGAATACCTGCGCGGCCGCGTCAAGCTCGGCGCCATTACGAACAACGTCGCCCGCGATGAGCCAGCAGAAAGGCGCACCGCCGGTCTCGATATTCAACGGCTGTTCGATGTCGTCGTCGAGTCCGCGATCGTCGGGCTCCGCAAACCGGATCCGCGCATCTACACGATGACCTGCGACCTCCTGGGCGTGGAGCCATCCGAAGCAGTGTTCCTTGACGATATCGGCCAGAACCTGAAAGCGGCGCGAGCATTGGGAATGACAACGATCCGGGTCGATGCCACGCTGAGCGCGATCGACGAACTCGAAAACGCGCTGGGCTTCGCCCTGCCCAAACCCGGTGCCCGGGTGTGAATCGGCTGGCGGTTGTACGTGGGCCAAGCTCGCGTATCTTAGCGTCACGCTAAGTTTTGTTGGGAGAGCCGAGCAGCATGGAACAGTGGGAATGTGACCTCATTGGCAAGGTTCGCGAATTGTCTCGCACGAAGTTCGTTGAACGCGCGCCAATGTCTGACCGCGAGGGAAAGTTCTCGCAGGAGAACATCGCTGACCTGAAGGCCCTCGGCATCCCGGGGATGGCGTTGCCGAAGGACATCGGTGGGCTGGGCGTGAGCCATGAAACGCAGCTGCGCATCATGGAAGAGATCGCCTACGGCGACGGTTCCACGGCAGTCGCCTTGAACATGCACGTGCTGATTGCCGACATGGTCCACTCGTTTCCGCCGTTCCCTCAGCGCGACCTCGTGATCGGCGACATCGCCAGGGGGGCGCTCATCTGTGGCCCGGGCTCAATCCCAACCGGCGAGGTGGACAACCGCAAGGCCGGCTACCGCGTCACCGAAGATGGCGACACGCTCGTCATCAACGGCAAAGCGGGCTTCGCTTCTATGAGCGAAGGCGCGACCTACACAATCTTTCCCGCAATCATCGACAGAGGCGAAGGAAACCCGCCCGATGTCGTGCTCATCCTCCCACGGCTCGATACGCCCGGCATCAAGGTCATGTACAACTGGGATGCAATGGGCCTTCGCGCCACTGCCAGCCACGATATCGTGGCAGATAACGTCCGGCTTCCGAAGTCCGAGGCACTGATCATCCCCCAGCCGCTCCTGGAGGTGATTCTCAACGCGCAGTCCCAGGTGACGACCCCGGAATCCCAGGCACGTGCGACGAGCGCGCTGGGCATCCTCGCTATCTGGCTTGGCCTTGCGCAGGCGGCGTTCGACTTCACCCTCGACTACGTAAAGCAGCGGCATGGGTACCTTGCTGGAGCAGTTAGCGGCGTCGGCACGCAGCCCGGTTATCGTTCAGACCAGGCATGGGCGCAGTTTGGCATCGGCGAGATGCAACATTGGCTGGAGACGGGCCGGATCGTGCTGTACGACATGGCCCGGCGCCTGGATGAACCGTTCGAGTCTCCTCAGGCGTTCATCCGGCAGATGTTGCTCACCACTTACCACCTGCGACGCATGAGCGAAGAGGTTTCGCAGGGAGCAATGAAAGTGTGCGGCGCCCACGCCTACGTTCGGGCGAAGCCGCTTGAGCGAATCTTCCGCGACATGGTTGGCGGCAACGTCATGGCGTGGAAAACCGATGAACTGCGCATTTCACTTGGACAAGGCGCACTCGGTATGCCAGTCACGTTTGTGGGGCCGGCAGGCACGTAAGGCTGGGCACTGGCTCGTGGGAGTTCGCGACTCAGTCCTGCGAGCCAGTGACTCGT